>DASRBJ010000089.1:0-2630 GCA_035653695.1 Sphingomicrobium sp. | reverse complement strand
TTGGGGCAATGGACTGCCTTTCGCAAATGGGCAGCCGACGACGCGGTCATGTTCACCCCCAAGCCGGTCTGGGCCAAAACGTTCCTCAAGGCACTCAAGGATCCACCCAGATCGATCAGCTGGCGCGCGGAACAGACATTCAGCTCGTGCGACGGTCGAACTGCAGTGAACATCGGTCCTTGGTTCAATCAAGATCATCAGCTTGCCGGCTATTTCACAACTGTCTGGCAGCGAACGACGGCAGCGGGCTGGCGTTGGGTCTATGATGGCGGCGTTCCCATCAGGAAGAACTCGCACCAGAATGTCGAGAAGTCCCAACGGGCAAGCTGCAACGTTCCGGACCAGCGGTTGCCAATGCGCATTTCGGCGGCGCTCGACAGGACGGCCTCGATGACCAGCGCGCAGAACAGCGGCCGCGGGTATTCGGCTGACAAGACGCTCGGTTGGGAGTGGAAGGTTGGGCTGGGCGGCGAGAGGACGCTCCGGGTTTATCTCTGGACCGGCAACCGCTACGACGAGGTCATTCACGCGATCGACCCGGCCCGCGAGCCTCGATGATCGAGCTGTTCGGCTCGGCGCTCGTCACCTTCCTGGTGATCATCGACCCACCTGGTTGCGCACCCATATTCGCAAGTTTGACGCGCGGTTCGACGGCCGCACATCGGCGCGCAATGGCGATCCGGTCATCGTTGATCGCTTGGGCGATCCTGATGTTCTTCGCTCTTCTTGGACGTCCCTTACTTCAGGCGCTCGGAATTAGTCTTGCAAGCTTCCGAATTGCCGGCGGAATCATGCTGTTCTTCATCGCCATGGACATGGTGTTCGAGCGGCGGACCCAGCGTCGGGAAGAGCGCGCGCATTCGATCGAGGGCACCCCGGACGCCGAAGATATCAGTGTATTTCCAATGGCGATGCCAATGATCACTGGTCCAGGCTCAATCGCTAGCGCAATGCTTTGGGTGTCGCGCGCAGAGACATTCGTCCATGTCGTCATTGTTCTTGCCGCAATCACGACGGTCATGCTGATCACAATGATCACTCTGTTGGCCGCAGGTCCGCTCATGCGGCTTATAGGCGACAAGGTTGAGGCGGCGATCACGCGACTTCTCGGCGTGATATTGGCTGCGCTCGCCGCGCAATTTGTCGTCGATGGGCTAAGGGAGAGCTTCCCGCACGTCCTTGGTTAACCGACTACCCGCCACATGCGATAAGGCGAGTCCTTGGGAAGGCTGACGGGATTGAGCCAATCTGGGACTTCGTTGCGCTGGAGCTGAGCATAGAAGCCGCCTGGCGTCTCGGACATGAAGATGGTGGTCGTCGAGCTGTTCGGACAGCTCAACACGTAGTTTACGTGATACTTCTCTGCGAGACGATGAGCCTGGTCTGCCGAACCGCGCCAAAAATTCATGACATCGACTATCTGCTTCCAGTTGCGGTGATAGGGGCCGGCAATTGCGTCATGGTGCGTGAGCGTGATCAGCCGGGGGCCCAAGTCGACAAATGTCATTACGACGCCGCGCGGCTGTAACGCGACCGGATGAAGGCCCCAGAGCGACGCGCACAGACGATTTGCTTTGCCGATCTCCTGGTCGCGCTTGGTTGCGGGCGCCTCCGGAATGAAGTCAACAACGAGTGGAACGATCGCGCCGACACCGGCGATGAAAACGACAACGGCCCCGACGACCCGGAGGATCGGGTTGCGGCTGTTCCAGGCTCTCGGCCAGAGAAGCCAGATTATCGCCGCTGCACCGACGGCCGCCATCATTTGCGCCGCCGGACCGGTGCGCGTTTGCCAGAAGAGAAGCAGAGAGGCTGCTATTCCGGGCATTGCGCTGCCAATGACGCGCCGGCGAAGACCGGGCTCGTTCCATCGAGACCAGGCAAGGAGAAGCCAGCCGATTGCGCCGGTCACCGGAAGAACGAGAATTAGTGTCGCGATCCGCCAACCGTGCATCCAGACGGGCCGCGCTTCCTTGACGTGGCTGAGCCACAGTCGCTCGGCCTCGGGCGATATACCCTCGAGACGTTGAAGGCATTGTGGCCAGGTGAGTGCATGGAAACTTGAAATGATGAGTCCGGCACCGACAGCAAGAAGAAGCCGTCGCTGCCAAGTTGCGGCCGGGATCCACGCAAGGATCAACATGAGGGCGCTCGCGAGAAGGGCATCAGAGAGCCACACCGGTGAAAGTGCATCGCAAACGGCATTCCAATTGTCGTTGGACGCAAAGACGAGGAAGCAAAATGCCGTGCTGCCGCCGAGGGAGATTGCATAGGCGGACAGTCGGTCGCCTTCCCGTGCATCTTCGACCCAGAAGAGGACCATCGCCACGCCGGCAAGCGCGAGGTAGATGATCATCTCCAGGCCAATCGCGAGCGACAGAGCCGTCGAAATGCCAAGCACCAAGCCGCCGCGCAGCTTCTTTGGATCCGCAATTCCTGCCATGCTGAGCGCAAGCAGCGCGAGCTGCCAGCCGTGGTGGTCGATACGCTCCGGCGTGAACATGCCGTTCGTCGACCCCGCGAAGAATATTGCGCAAAACGCCAGAACATAGCCGAGTGCGCCAAGAAGGCGCCGCGCCACGAGCGCTAGCGAGAAGAGCAAGAGCAGATAGGGCAGCATCGGGGCGATT
>DASRBJ010000088.1:0-7097 GCA_035653695.1 Sphingomicrobium sp. | reverse complement strand
GATCAGCACTACACAGTCCAATTCATCCAGGCGCAGATCCTCGAACGCCATTTCAGTGCATTCTCGGATCCGCGAAACTTGCTGTCCTGGGGCCACCTCATGTTAAACGACGTGTCCGCCGTCGCAGCAGGCCGAGTGCGTCAGATAGTCTTGGTGCGCGATCCCTATGATTGGGTCATCGCCCGCGCACGCTTCTTTCTTAGCGATGAGTTCGGAGGCTTCGAGATTTTGAAAGAAGGCTCGCTCTCGGTCGACGCCTTACTCAACATGATGATATTCGGCGTTCACGACAAAACACCGCCGCTTGCCTCAATGTATGTCTACAATGCACTCGCCTGGCTCGGGACCGGCGCCTATCTCCTGCGCTACGAGGATCTCGTTGATGCGGTGAAGAACCTCGACACGGACTCTGCCGATGAATTCTTTTCAAATTTGTTCAGCGCCGCAGGCATCGAAAAGCCTGCTGACTGGCGCGAGCGCGTCCGCATTGGCTCGGACCGAAAGCAAAGCGGGACCGCTCGGGAGAACCTCACGGGCGTCGATGTCGAGTTTCCACCGCATTTGCCAGAGCTTCAGAAGAAGATGGTCGACCTCGTTGCGCCGGGCTTAAGGGAACTGCTCGGCTACGCCTGACGTCGCGCGCTCAGGCTTCCGCCGGCTTCATCTCCTCGCGAAGGAGAATTCCGCCGGGGATGAGGGGCAGCCACAGCGTGAATCCGCGAAACAGAAGCGTCGCTGATAGCGCTGCTTCGAACGGCACTCCGAACAGGCGCAGCATGGCAATGCTGACCGCTTCGAACGAGCCTAGGCCCATCGGGATCGGGCCCAGAATCACGGCGATCGATGCGATCATGAAAGCGACATAGCCAGCGCTGAGGGGCGCATGAACGCCAAGCGCAATTAGGCAGGTCTGCATCGTCGCGGCATCGGCAATGAACACCGCGAGATTGAGCAGCGTAATGCACCCGATGAGCCACGGGTCGCGAACAAGTTCCCTTGGCGCCTCCCCGATCAACTCGAAGAAGTGCTTTGCTTTCGACCAGCGCGCAATCCAGCGCGGAATGCGTTCCTGGCCACGCCGGTGAAGCCACAAGGTCAGTGCCGGTATTCCGCAGGCAACGACAAGAAAGATGATGACGGCTCCGGACAGGAGGAAGCTCATCCGGCTTTTCCACCAGAGTACCACCAGGACCCAAAGAGCGCCGAGCGCATAGGACAGGTAATAGGCAATGACTTGCAGAAGGAGCGCCGCAACGGCGTTGCTCCTCGGAACGCCGAGAGTAACGAGGCGGTCGACCAGCAACACATTGCCACTTACGCCGGCGGTCGGAACAACCTGGTCGGCGAAATGCTTGGCGAACGTCAGTCGAAGCAGGTCGCCAACGCCCTCGGGCGAGCGGCCGCGTCGGAGAACCACCCACCATTGCGCGGCCAGTCCGAAATACGTTCCGAGCTGTAAGATAGTAGCGACGAGCAGCCACAGCGGCTTGGCTTCGGTCAGGAGCTTTGCAAACTGCTTGACGTCGCCCCAGTGAACAACTGCGACGATTATTCCGCCAACAAGAAGCGCGGCCAGCAACCATCCGCGCCAGGTTTCGAAGAACTTGGCCATGGGTGAAGGCGGCGCTGAATTGGGTTTAGCTAGAGGCATTTCGGTGCGAACGCCGGAACGAGGATTGTTTTCCGTCAGGCCGCGCCCGTTTCCGAGGCAAGGAGCCGTGGATCGATGCCCTCCGCCTTGAATGCCGCTCCCCAGCGTTCATCGGTCGGCGTGTCGAACAGGATGCCCTCGTCGGCTTGTGCGGCGAACCAGCCATGGCGAGTCATTTCTTCATCGAGCTGGCCCTCACCCCACCCCGCGTAGCCAAGCGCAACAATCCAGTGCTTGGGTCCCCGCCTTTCAGCGATCGCACGCAGGACGTCGATGGTTCCGGTCATTGCGAAGATCTTGCCAGCGCCACTGACGACATGAAGCGTATCCTGACCGCCCCAGTCGGTCGAATGGAGAACGAAGCCCCTTCCCGGTTCAACCGGGCCGCCATGATGAACCGCACAATCCGGCGCCTCGGCTGGATCGATATCAAGCTGGCGCAGCAAACCCCGAAACGTGATTCCGGCGCGCTTATGACCA
Source organism: Sphingomicrobium sp. (assembly GCA_035653695.1). GTDB lineage: Bacteria > Pseudomonadota > Alphaproteobacteria > Sphingomonadales > Sphingomonadaceae > Sphingomicrobium. The sequence continues at coordinate 4,966 of DASRBJ010000088.1, read as the reverse complement.
ATGCCAACACCAATTGCGCCATTTTCGTCGTGAACGCACATCGCAATCACGGCGCGCTCAAAACGCGGATCCGCCATTCCCGGCATCGCCAGCAGCAGCTTGCCCGACAAGAAACTCGGCTCGTCTACCATGGAGCTAACAATGCGACTGTGCAGGCGATCCGGCAATACTTGAGGCCGCCATACAGCAGGCCTAAGGCGCGGTTCACCTGTTACCCCGGAGGAGCTTGCAAATGACGATCCAAGTAGGTGATCGACTTCCCGACGTGCCGCTGACGATCGCCACGGCCGACGGCCCGAAGCCGACGACAACAGCGGACTTTTTCGCCAACAAGCGCGTTGCCCTGTTTGCAGTACCTGGAGCGTTCACCCCAACCTGCTCCGCGCGTCATCTCCCATCCTACGTCGACAAGGCGAGCGAACTCAAAAAGAACGGAATCGACGAGATCGCATGCATCTCGGTCAACGATCCGTTCGTGATGGCGGCCTGGGGCCAGCGCGACGCCAGCAGCGACATCACCATGCTCGCCGATGGCAACGGTGCTTTCAGCGACGCGGTCGGCCTGTCGTTCGATGGAAGTCAGTTTGGAATGGGTAAGCGCTCGCAACGCTATTCGATGATCGTCAACGACGGGATCGTCGAGCAGCTCAATGTCGAACAGCCCGGCGAATACCGGGCTTCGAGCGCGGAGACGATGCTGGACCAGCTCGCAACCGCCTGACCGGCCGTTCCAGCCGCTCGCCGACGCTCAGCAACCCCTTGGCGCTCGTTTTCCTTCGAGACTCGAAACGGTGATCGCTCTCGATCGTTTAACTGATTCGAGTGCGAAATCATCAAGGAGAAGCAATGATGGCAAGGAACAGTCGTGGAGGTAACAGCCGCAGCAACACAGGTGGACGCAGTTCGAGCGGCCGCAGCAGCAGCAGCAGTGGTGGAAGCAGCAGTCGCAGCAGCGGCAGCGGAGTCATGGATCTGGCACGTGATCGCCCGATCGCTGCGGCAGCCGTTGCGGCCGGTGCCGCGGCAGCTGGATTGTTCCTTTGGTCAAGACGATCCCAGATCAGCGATCAACTTAGCAATCTTTCCGATCAGATAGGCGAATGGACCGAGAGCATGGGCTCAGGCAGCGCCGATCAGCTTTCATCGAGCGACGACACCGGAGGATATGCGACGTCCGGGACGAGCGGAATGCGATCATCGAGTCGTGGCAGCGCGCGCGGAATGAGCGAGACAGGCGGCGGAAACTCGACCCTCGGCGCTTCTACTGGAGGAGGCGGCACGTCGGCCTCTGCTAGTGGTCGTGGTCGCGCGCGCTCGACGCCAACAATCTAGCCAAAGTCTTCCGGGAAGGAAGCATCAAGGGGGCGCAACACGCCCCCTTATTCATTCGCCGAGGAAGCTTGCGATCGCTTCGCCGAACTCTGGTTTGGTGACCGAACTCATGTGCGTGCCTGGTACTTCCTCGAACTTTGCGTCTGGCAAAGCCGATGCAAGATCCTCAGCCGAGCCATTATCCTCGTCCTCGTCGCCGCACACCACGAGCGTACGCATCGTGAAGGCCGACAACCACTCGACAAAGGCGTTGGCGAAGCTCTCGAGGAGCAGCGCAGCGGCGACGCGGTCGATCTTCTGACTCTTCATGAACTGAATCGATAGCCAGTGTGGGTCACCACGCGGCACGCGATCAAACGATTCGATCGCTTCAAGGAAAAAATGCTTTCGGCGTTCCCAATGCTCGAGTCCCTCGAGGCCGGCACCGCCAAGAACCGCCCGGCGCGGCCGCAAGCCTTCGCCAACCCCTTCGACGGTAGTCCGTGCACCAAGCGAAAAGCCGCCAAGGTCGAACTCGCCAAGGCCTAGCAGTTGCACAAGTTCGCGCAGGTCGCGGGCGAGAATGCCGCGCGGATAAAATTCGGGTTCATGGGGCCTGCTGCTGAGCCCATGAGCACGCAGATCCGGCATGATTACGCGGAAGCCGCGTTCGCATATCCGCTGCGCGTGGCCAAACTTGATCCAGTTCATGTGCGCATCGGAAAAGAGGCCGTGTAGAAGAACGACAGGCCTTCCCTCACCGAGCTCGTGATAAGCGAGCTGGATCCCGTCGGACGCCGTCCAATATTTGGTACTGAGCTCACTCATCCCGGGAACTCACCCGTGGCCTCGATCCATTTGTCCACGAGCTTTTCATAATCGGCCGTGCGTATCTCGGAGAGTCCCTCGGTGTTAAGCCACGCCCGGTGCATGCTTTCGGCTCCAAAATGATGGCGGGGAACGAAGGCTGAGGGATCATCGAACGAGGCGACCGTGAGGTCCATGTGCTCGCTGCCTTTCTTGAATCGAAAGCCGAGCGAGGTGCCGCATTCCCGACAATATGGCCGCTCCGCGATCGGCGAACTGTCATACCAGTCGGGTGATCCCTCCCAGCGCATTTCGTCCTGCTTGACGCTCTTGAACGCAATCGAGATTGATCCGGTTGAACGCTGGCACATGCGGCAGTGGCAAAGATAAGCATCATGGTCGTGGATCATCGCTGTGAATCGCACGCGCCCGCACGCACATCCTCCCGTCATCGCTTCGTCCATATTGCTTGCTCCCTTTGTGAGCGGCTCTTGCGCGGTTAAGGGGCGCCATGTCCAGTAAACCAACAGCCGAGGAGATCGCACTTAGTGCCCGCTGGCTTGCCCAAGCGCTCGATCCAGCACGGGGCGTTGTCCGCCTCGTCGCGATGGATCGTGAAAGCTACCGCTCCGCAAGCTTTCTTGATGATCGACTGATGCAATTACCCGTTGATGCACAGATCATCACCTGGCCGGAGATCGAGGCAGCGGTTGCCGGTAATCTTCGAACAGATGCGCGGTGGATTTTCCACATTGGTCATGTTGGTTCGACTTTGGCCGCAAGGTTGCTCGGCGAGATCGACGGCGTGCTTGCCATTCGCGAACCACGACTGCTCCGCGATGTGGCGATGGCGCCCCAGGAAGTACGACCGCGCTATATCGCGCCTGTTCCCAAGCTCATGTCTCGAACCTTCTCTTCCCAAGAAGTCGCGTGCGTTAAAGCAACGAGTTTTGCGAGTGAGATCGCGCCACAGCTGGTGCCGCGAGGCGAGCGTGCACTCTTCATGTACGCGCGGCCGCGTAATTACGTCTGCACCATCCTCGCCGGCGAAAACAGCCTGAAGGAGTTGCGGGCCCTCGAACAATATCGAACAGAGCGCCTCGTCGCACGGGGGATCGCATTTCCTCCACTTGGCAACGATGCCGAGCGCGCATCCGCCGCTTGGGCGTGCGAAATGACGGCGCTGGAAGCGGCAGCCGGCACAATGACTGACAGCCTCGTGATGTGGTGCGATTTCGACGCGATGCTTGGCGCCTTGCCGAAACAACTCCGGGACATCGCCGCCTTCTTCGGCTTCGAGGTAACGGAAGCGTCGATCGAGGAGATCGCCAATGGCCCACTGATGCGCCGCTATTCCAAGGATCTTAGTTACGAATATAGTCCCAATCTGCGTCAGCAATTGATTGACCAGGAACTCCGGCTCCAAGGGACCCAGATCGATACTGCCCTTGCCATGCTGGCCCGTGCAGCCGAAAAGTCGCCGCTACTTAGCCAGGCGCTGAGCCGCGCCGAAGGAATGTGAATGTACCGAATTTTGCAACTTCTGACCGAAAGCGAAATCGCCGAGTGTCGCCGCATCGCCGCGAGTGCGCAGTTCGTTCATGGCCGCATCACGAACCCGCACATGAAGGCGAAGCAGAACGAGCAGTTGCACGAACCGCAGGCGTATCAGAAAAGCTCGCAGCTTCTGTTGCAGGCTTTCGGCCGAAGCGAGGAGTTCCGCGAATTCGCGTTCCCGGTGGCGATCGCTCCGCCGATGATTACCCGCTATCAACCGGGCATGCACTATGGCGCTCACGCGGACTCTGCGTTCATCCAGCTCCCCGGAGGTTCCCTCAGGAGCGATCTAAGTTGCACGATCTTTCTGAACGAACCGGAATCCTACGAGGGAGGCGCACTCCACATTGAACTGGGCGACGCCGAGATGCAGTTCAAGCTGCCGCCGGGACTAGCCGTAATCTACCCGTCCGACACGCTGCACCAAGTCGACCCAGTTACCAAGGGCGAGCGATTGGTTGCGATCACGTTCATCCAGAGCCGGATCCAGGACCCGTTCCGGCGCAACCTTCTCTTCAACTTGAACGAGGTGGCGGCACTCGAAGGCCTCAACATGCGCCAGGAGAACTTCTCGCGTCTACAACTCGTCCAGAACCAGCTGCTGCGCTATTGGGGCGAGAAGTAGCTAAGCTGCCTTCTGCAAGTGCTTGCGCCCAAGCAGTTCCGCGATCTGGACGGCGTTGAGTGCAGCACCCTTTCTAAGGTTGTCGCTCACGACCCACAGACTGAGGCCATTTTCAACCGTCGAATCTTCGCGGATCCGGCTGACATAGGTTGCATAGTCGCCGACCGCCTCGACCGGCGTCACATATCCTCCGGCCTCGCGCTTATCGACAACCATCACGCCCGGAGCTTCGCGCAGGATGTCGCGTGCTTCGTCCGCCGAAATTTCGTTCTCGAATTCAATGTTCACGGCTTCCGAATGACCGACAAAGACCGGCACTCGGACACAGGTTGCCGTCACCTTGATCGAGGGATCAAGAATCTTCTTAGTTTCGACGACCATCTTCCACTCTTCCTTGGTCGAACCGTCGTCAAGGAAAGTGTCGATGTGGGGGATGACGTTGAAGGCTATTTGCTTGCTGAAGAACACCGGCTCGTTCGGATCGCCGACGAATATGTTGCGTGACTGCTCAAAGAGCTCGTCCATGCCCTTCTTCCCGGCGCCCGAAACGGATTGGTACGTCGCAACCACTACGCGCTTGATCTTTGCCGCGTCGTGGAGCGGCTTCAGAGCAACGACAAGCTGTGCGGTGGAGCAGTTTGGATTGGCGATGATGTTCTTCTTGCG
>DASRBJ010000087.1:0-6916 GCA_035653695.1 Sphingomicrobium sp. | reverse complement strand
GCGTTCCGCGAAGAAAGCCGCTGTGTCGTCCAAACCGGAAGTGCCCGAGATCGAGCGTCCGCCTCAACCGCAACGATACGCTGCCGACAAGGACCAACTCTTACAATTCTATCGTGAGATGCTTCTTATCCGGCGCTTCGAGGAGCGCGCCGGCCAGCTCTACGGACTTGGGCTGATCGGTGGCTTCTGTCACCTCTACATCGGCCAAGAAGCGGTTGCCGTCGGGCTTCAATCGGCAATGACCGTCGGTAAGGATAGCGTGATCACGGGATATCGTGATCATGGTCACATGCTTGCTTATGGAATTGATCCCAAGGTGATCATGGCCGAACTCACGGGTCGAGCAGCCGGCATTTCGAAAGGCAAGGGCGGCTCGATGCACATGTTCAGCGTCGACCATGGATTTTACGGCGGTCATGGGATTGTTGGGGCGCAAGTGCCGCTCGGGACAGGCCTCGCGTTCAAGCACAAGTATAGCGAGGATGGCGGCGTGTGCCTCACCTATCTTGGCGATGGCGCCGTCAACCAGGGTCAGGTCTACGAAGCGTTCAACATGGCCAAGCTGTGGGATCTTCCAGTCATCTACGCGATCGAAAACAACCAATATGCGATGGGAACGTCCCTGAAGCGCTCCGCGGCAGAGCCGTTGCTTTATCGGCGGGGCGAGGCGCATCGCATCCCCGGTCTTCAAGTCGATGGTATGGACGTCCTTGCCGTTCGGGGTGCTGCTGAGGTCGCGCTCGACTGGACCCGGGGAGGCAAGGGCCCAATCATCATCGAATTCCTAACCTACCGCTATCGCGGCCATTCGATGTCCGATCCGGCGCGGTACCGAACACGCGAGGAAGTCCAGGGTGTTCGCGAAAATCGTGATCCGATCACGCATGCTGAAAGAGAACTCGAATCAATGGGCGTAAAGGAAGAAGAGCTCAAGGCAATAGACAAGGAAATCAAGGATATCGTGGTTGGTGCTGCGAAGTTTGCTGAAGATGCGCCGGAACCTGCTCCATCCGAGCTCTACACCGACGTTTTGGTGGGGAGCTACTGATGGCAACCGAACTCAAAATGCCTGCACTTTCGCCGACCATGGAGGAAGGGACCCTCGCCAAATGGCTCGTCAAGGAAGGTGACGAGATAAAGTCCGGGGACATTCTTGCGGAGATCGAGACCGACAAAGCGACAATGGAATTCGAGGCGGTCGACGAGGGCAAGCTTGCGAAAATTCTCGTCCCCGAAGGCACCGACGGCGTGAAGGTTGGCCAACCCATTGCACTGCTCGCTGAGGACGGCGAGGAGTTCGCCGATCGATCGGCACCAGCGGCTTCGCCCACTCCTGTCGCTGCCGCCAAAGACGAACCGAAGCCGGCAATGGCTTCGGAGCCCTCCGTGCCTGCACCTTCCTCGCAGCAGGACGAGAGCACACCAACGCCGCACGTCTTCGAAACGGCCGCTCGCGATCTGGTCGCGGATGTCTCGAAGACCCACGATGAACCTGAAGTGCCCGAAGGTACGCCGCTTGTGACGGTGACGGTCCGCGAAGCGCTTCGCGACGCCATGGCCGAAGAAATGCGTCGCGACGAGCGCGTCTTCGTGATTGGCGAGGAGGTCGCCGAATACCAGGGCGCGTACAAGGTGACCCAGAACCTGTTGCAGGAATTTGGTCCGAAGCGCGTCGTTGACACGCCGATTACCGAATATGGATTTGCCGGGTTGGGAACGGGCGCGGCAATGGGCGGTCTTCGCCCGATCGTCGAGTTCATGACTTTCAATTTCGCCATGCAAGCGATTGATCACATTATCAATTCTGCGGCGAAGACGAATTATATGTCCGGCGGTCAAATGCGCTGTCCGATCGTCTTTCGCGGGCCCAATGGCGCAGCGGCTCGAGTCGCGGCGCAGCACAGCCAGAACTACGCACCTTGGTATGCCCACGTGCCAGGCCTGATCGTTATCGCGCCGTACAGCGCGGCCGACGCCAAGGGACTTCTCAAGGCGGCGATCCGCACGGATGATCCCGTTGTTTTCCTTGAAAATGAGCTCCTGTACGGCCAGCACTTCGACGTACCGCAGCTCGACGATTATGTGCTGCCCATCGGCAAGGCCCGAGTCGTGCGTCCCGGCAAGGACGTGACGATCGTAAGCTATTCCATCGGTGTCGGTGTTGCTCTTGAAGCGGCGCAGGAACTCGTTGCTCAAGGCATAAACGCCGAGGTCATCGATCTTCGAACGCTTCGCCCACTCGACAAGTCGACGGTCCTCGCAAGCCTCAAGCGTACCAATCGCATGGTAATCGTCGAGGAGGGCTGGCCCGAATGCTCAATCTCGTCCGAGCTCATTGCAATTGCGATGACTGAAGGCTTTGATGATCTTGATGCTCCTGTCCTGCGCGTGACCGACGCTGACGTACCGCTTCCTTACGCGGCCAACCTCGAAAAGATGGCGCTGATCAAAGCGTCGGAAGTGGTCGAGGCGGCCAAGGCCGTCTGCTATCGCTGAACGGGAGCTAGACCCGGATCGCCGACTCGCGCTCGAGCAGCTCCCGCGAGACATTCGTCCGTCATTCGAAGCATTGTGGAGCCTCGATCGGGCGTTCGCGGACATAATCTCGACGACCAGCGACCCGCGTCTCGGTGCTATCCGTCTTGCATGGTGGAGGGAACGGCTCGAGGCTCTTGATCGTGGCGACCCGGTACCGGCGGAGCCACGGCTTCATGCGGTTGCCAGGCACCTCGTCCCGGCGGCGGGAAGCGGCGACGAGCTTTCACAGCTCGAGGACGCGTGGCTCAATATGCTTCACCCGTTCCCATGGGGCTTCAGCGAGGCCGACGGCGTGCGGCTTCGCGGAAGAATTTTATTTCGAGTCGGTGCTCGACTTTTGGAGGGTGATCCAAATCGCGCAATGGCCGCCGGCGAGCTTTGGTCGCTCATTGACGTTGCATCCCACTGCAGCAACGAGGCGTCGCGAAACTATCTCCTGGATGAGGCTCGAAAAGTGGTTCTCGGGGGGAAGACGCCGCGAACGCTACGGTCTCTCACGATCATCACAGCAGTTGCCGTGGAAGGAGTTCGTCGGCCATCGAGCAGCCTTGCGCGCGGACTTGCCGCGCTTTCCCATCGCCTCACGGGCCGGATACCGCAACTTCCTCCCAAGTAATCACCCGCGGGCGATGAAGCCGAATGACCATCGAGGCGCGCTTCGACCAAGCTCAAGCGGAAAGCCGCAGCGCTTCCGTTCCCGCCGTCACGCTTGCGAGCGAACCGCTGTTGACGGCTCATTCTGTCCCGGCGGTCGGATCCTAACTGAGCAATAGACCTGCTGATCGGAAAGAGCTTGCGACAAGTCCGCGCAGCCCTAAGGCCGATTGATGTCACTCAAGTCATTGACCTGCACCAGCCTTGCCGGTCTCGATCTCCAGGCCGATGATCTGGAAGCCATCCATCGAACCGCCCGCGAACTTAACGCCCTTGATGGGATAACCGGGCTCTTGATCTTCAACGGCACGCACTTCCTTCAGATCATCGAGGGAGCACCAAACGCGATTCAGGATCTCATCAACCGCCTCAGGCTAGATCACCGGCACAGCTCAATTGAAGTTCGGGACGAGCAGCTGATCGACGAGCGCAGTTTCGCAGACTGGTCAATGGAGCTCGTGCGCGTCAGCGCGAGCTATTTCGAGGCGAAGGAGACCGTGACCGATCGCCTGCCGCCAACGACCACGCCTGACGTTCGCAATCGCGTGATCCGAATGACCGAAGCAATCTCCGGGGTGGTAAGTTTCTAAGCCGCCTCGCGATCCGCAAGTTCGCTCACCCATTGCTGCAGTGCTTCGCGGGCGCGGTCCGTATAGGCTTTCTTTCGACTGGTGCTTTTCCAGCGTCCCGGGACCGGCGGCATCAGGCCGAAGTTCACGTTCATGGGCTGGAAGGTCTCGGAGTTCGCCTGACCGGTGATGTGGCCGAGAAGCGCGCCGAGCGCCGTTTCCGGCGGCGGCGCGGTTAACCTTGCTCCTTGGAGCTCGGCGGCAGCGAAGCGCGCTGCGAGGAGGCCCACGGCCGCGCTTTCGACATAGCCTTCGCAACCGGTGATCTGGCCTGCGAAGCGAATGTTCGGTTTTGATTTGAGGCGAAGTTCCCCATCCAATAACTTCGGGGAATTAATGAAACTGTTGCGGTGAATGCCGCCGAGTCGAGCGAAATCCGCATTTTCGAGCCCGGGAATGGTTCGGAAGATTCGTACCTGCTCGCCATGTTTGAGCTTGGTCTGGAAGCCGACCATGTTCCACAATGTGCCAAATTTGTTGTCCTGCCTCAGCTGAACCACGGCATAAGGCCAGCGGCCGGTCCTCGGGTTGTCGAGACCGACGGGCTTCATCGGACCATAACGCAATGTTTCAGCGCCGCGCGATGCCATGACCTCGATTGGCATGCAGCCCTCGAAGTAGGGCGTGTCCGTCTCCCACTCGTGGAATGGCATTTTCTCGCCATCGAGCAGCGCGCTGACGAAGGCCTCATACTGCTCCTGATCGAGCGGGCAATTGATGTAATCCTTGCCGCCCTTGTCCCAGCGCGCGGCCATCCACGCGACGTCCATGTTGATGCTTTCGCGATGGACGATCGGCGCAATAGCGTCGAAGAATGCAAGTGCTCCAAGCCCTGTCTCGGCAGCGATGGCGTCCGCCAGCGTCGGGCTCGTGAGAGGGCCCGTCGCAATGATGGCCGGATTATGCGGCAGCGTGTCGATCCGTTCGCGTACGAGCTCGATCCTCGGGTGCTGCTCGATTGAGCGAGTAATCTTCGCCGAGAATAGTTCGCGATCCACCGCTAGCGCCGATCCGGCTGGAACCCGGTGCTCGTCTGCCGCGGTCATGACGAGCGATCGAAGCACGCGCATTTCCTGGTGGAGCAGGCCGACTGCATTGTGTTCGGGGTCATCGGACCTAAAGCTGTTCGAGCAAACCATTTCCGCGAGGCGCTCGGTCTCGTGCGCGGGCGTTCGGTCGCCGCCGCCGCGCATTTCGCTAAGGCGCACGCGGAAACCCGCTTCGGCGAGTTGCCATGCCGCCTCGCTTCCGGCGAGACCGCCGCCAATGACTTGGATGTCGAATGCCATGCAAAGCGCAATTAATGCGCACGCAACCGAGCGTCACCCACAAGCTCGACCCGACTGTAAAATTTCGTCAAGAGCGCAGTTGCATTCGAGCTCCGGATGCAGGAACTGGCCTCAGCATGGCGACACGGAAGCTACGTATCTTCACCATCGGATACGAAGGCACGACCGTCGCCGAGCTCATCGCCGCTCTTCAGAAAGTTGGCATCAAGCGGCTCATCGATGTTCGCGCGCTTCCGCTTTCGCGGCGTCCGGGCTTCTCGAAGTCGCCGCTCCGTGCAGCACTGGAGGAAGCGGGTATCGACTATGTCCATCTCAAGGCACTTGGGACTCCGGCGGAGGGCAGGGCGGCGGCGCGCGCGGGCAGGCACGCCGATCTCGAGCGAATTTACGCCGGGCAGCTCGAACTTCCCGAAGCGATTGCACAAGGTGCGCTGATGCTCGAGCTTGCGCGCGAAAAGCCAAGCGCTCTCCTGTGCATGGAGCGCGACCCTGTCCATTGTCATCGGAGCCTGTTGCTGATCGCGCTCGCGAGCGATGCCGAAGCGGTGCATCTCTACGCATAGTCGGGTTAGATCAACCTTAGGAACCGCGCGTTCGCTGGCCGGTTTGCCTGTCGCAACAATCGCCAAAATAGCAAACCAGAGGGAGAATGCGCGATGAGGAAACTGGGGATCTTGCTCGGCGGGGCAATAGCCCTCGCAGCCTGTTCGACGACACCACGTCCGGTTGCGCCGGTCGACCTCACCAATCCTTTAATGGCGCCCGGCTATCTTGCTCAAGCGGAAAGCTCGGACCAGTTCGAGATCCAATCGGCACAGCTTGCGGAGCAGGCGTCGCAAAATCCGGCTGTCCGTAATTTTGCCGGCATGCTCATCACCGACCACACCCAGTCCACGCAGATGCTGATGGCGGCAGCGCAGTCGGCGCGAATAACACCGCCGCCACCAACAATCCTTCCGCCGCAACAGGCGATGCTGGACCAGCTTCGTGCGGCCGGAACCGGGCCTTCGTTCGACCAGGCTTTCCAGCAAGCGCAGATCCAGGCCCATCAGCAGGCACTCGCTTTGCACCAGAATTATGCGCAAAGCGGTGACGTGCCGGCACTGCGCGCAACGGCGGCGCAGATCGTGCCGGTCATTCAGAAACATTTGTCGATGGCCGAGGCGCTCCAAGTCACGGCCCCGCCGCCGCCGCCACCACCGCCGCCGCCACCGCCGCCTCCAGTCAGGCGTTCGGGGGAACGAGGGTAACTCGAGGTTGATCTCGCGCCCGGTTCTGTTGAGGAACCGGGCGCAGTCCGCTCGTCGACGACAAACCGCACCTTAACGAAAGTTATGGTGCTCGCTGCCCGTGCGTATCAGTAGCGCGAATGCTGATGAACCGTTCCGCTACACAGGCTTTTGTCGAACTTGGCGCAAGTCCCGAGATTGATGATTGGGAGATCTTGATTGCTGCCATCCTTGAAGAGGCAGTCGAGCTAAGTCGCGTCGAGCGATCATCCCTCGCGGCGCGCATACTTGCGCTTGGCGGCTACGTCGGTGCGGACGCGCCAAGCGTTGATAATGAGCGCTCGCGTCTCGCTATGCGCTTGGCGGCGCGGATCGGGGATCTCGCTACTTAGACAGCCGGGAGCTCTTCGGCGCGCGTATGACCGTCGAGCAGCGCTTCGATGTCCGGGATGGGCCGGCCGCTCATTTCCTTATTCACGGTGCAAACAATCCGCCGCTCAACCTCCTTGTGGAGATTTTTGCGCAGATGACCGAGAGCTTTCGGCGGAGCGACAATTGCGAGCGCTTCGTAGTCGTT
>DASRBJ010000086.1:0-10039 GCA_035653695.1 Sphingomicrobium sp. | reverse complement strand
TGACGACGCGCCGCATGGGCACATGGAAATCATCCTCGACAATGTTCATGTGCCCGCGTCCAACTTGTTGCTCGGCGAAGGGCGCGGCTTCGAAATCGCACAGGGACGGCTCGGCCCTGGACGCATTCACCATTGCATGCGCACGATCGGAGCAGCCGAGGAAGCACTCGAGGCGATGGTCCGCCGACTGCTGTCACGCACCGCCTTCGGGAGGCCCCTTGCCGAACAAGGCGTCTGGGAGGAGCGCATTGCCAACGCTCGGATCGAGATCGAGATGACGCGGCTGTTGTGCCTAAAGGCTGCCGACATGATGGACCGCGCGGGCAACAAGGCGGCTCAAGGCGAAATCGCGATGATCAAGGTTGCGGCGCCGCTAATGGCGCTCAAGATCATCGATGATGCAATCCAGGCTTTCGGCGCGGCCGGTGTATCCGACGATTTTGGCCTTGCGCGTGCCTATGCCTCGATCCGCACGCTTCGCCTCGCCGACGGTCCCGACGAAGTCCACCGGCGCGCAATCGCCCGGCTCGAGTTCAAGAAATACCGGTGAGTGACCATTCGATCGACGAGTGCGCTCTTGGCACATGGCTTGCCGAGAATATCGACGGCTTCTCGGGCCCCTTCTCATTAAGCAAGTTCCCTTCTGGCCAGTCGAACCCGACCTACCGGATCGTCGCGGCGTCGGGCGAATATGTTCTTCGTCGCAAGCCCTTTGGTGACTTGCTTCCGTCCGCCCACGCCGTCGACCGTGAATTCCGGCTTCTCACCGGTCTCTACCCGCTTCATTTTCCGGTGCCGCGACCACTCGCCTTGTGCGAAGACGTTCATGTCATCGGCGCAATTTTCTACGTGATGGATGTCGCTAAAGGCCGCTCTCATGCAAACGGATCTCTTCCGGGGTTCGAACCGCCAACGCGACGGCGCGTGTATGAGCAGTTGGTCGACCGTTTAGCGGAGCTTCACTCTATCAATCCTTCAACTGCTGGTCTCGCTGGCTTCGGAAAACCCGGCAATTACTTCGAGCGGCAGGTTGCTCGCTGGACTCGTCAATACCGCGATTCGCAGACGGATCACATCGAGGAAATGGAGCGGCTGATCGCCTTTCTTCCCCGTAGCTTGCCGGAGCAGTCGCGCACGTCGATCGTCCACGGCGATTATCGGATCGACAATGTGATCTTTGATGATTGTGGAACGCTGAGCGCCGTCGTTGACTGGGAACTTGCAACACTTGGTGACCCGCTCGCAGACTTTTCCTATCTCGCCATGCAGTGGGTGATGCCACCCGATGGGGGCGCCGGACTCTCCGGCCTGGACTTGCCGGCTCTTGGCATTCCAACACTCGACGAAATCGTCACCCGTTACGCCGCGCGTGCGGCGGTCGACGTTGGTGCTAATCTCGACTGGTATTTCGCCTATAATCTCTTCCGGCTCGCCGGCATCGTCCAGGGCATCAAGAAAAGGGTACTCGACGGCACTGCGAGCCATGCGCAGGCGAGCGAAATGGCCAAGCGCGTGCCAATGCTCGCAAGTGCCGCCTGGAACTTTGCCGAAAGAGCCGGCGGGGCTAGTTCCTAAATTCGGCCCATCAACAGCAGGATCACGACGACGATCAGGATGATCCCGAGGAGACCCGACGGCCCATAGCCCCAGCCCCTGCTGTAGCCCCAGCGGGGCACGGCGCCGATGAGAAGCAAAATGAGAAGAATGATGAGGATTGTGCCAAGCACTGCTTGCCTCCTTATATGGTTGTTTGAAGCTCGTAACGAACCAAAGGGAGGGAGGGTTGCAGCGCTTAGCGGCCAGTAAAGCTTGGCTGTCGTTTTTCGAGGAAAGCCGCGACTCCTTCGCGATAATCCTCGGTAAAGCCGAGGCGGCGCATTGCGCCAGCCTGCCGTTCGAGTTCCTCGTCTAGGCTGTATTGCCAGCTTGAGCGGATCATTTCCTTGGTTGCGGCAAGTCCGAGCGGCGGGAGAGAAGCAAGCTTCGACGCAACGGCGTTCACATTCAAATCGAGAGCCTCGTCATCGACGGCTTTCCAGATGAGCCCCCAGTCGGCAGCATCTTGCGCGGACAATGGTTCACCCGTGAGAGCGAGACCAAGTGCGCGCGCCTGTCCGACTAGCCGCGGGAGCGCCCAGGTTCCGCCGCTGTCGGGAATTAGGCCGATTGCCGAAAAGCTCTGGATGAACTTTGCCGATTTCGCGGCAATGATGATGTCGCAGGCAAGAGCAATGTTGGCCCCAGCGCCGGCGGCAACACCGTTTACCCGCGCGATCACGGGCTGCGGCAGGGAAGTGAGCGTGCGAACGAGCGGGCTCCAGTATTTTTCGACGGTTTCGCCGAGGTCGACGGCCTCGCCCGGTGTGACGGCGCGATCGTTGAGGTCCTGCCCCGCGCAAAATCCGCGCCCTGCGCCAGTAATAACCACCACTCGTGCGTCTTCGAGTTTCCCGAGCACCTCGCGCAGTTCCTGGTGCATCTGAACCGTGAAACTGTTGAGCCGGTCGGGCCGAGCAAGCGTGATTCGCGCTATTGCGCCGGGTTCGAACTGGATGGTCTCGTAGGACATGCGTTCTCCCGGTCCTGATCGCGTCAACTTGTTCCGGTGCCCATTCTAATGGCAGCAGTGTCCTTCACGAAAACAGATGATGAAACAAGGATAGTCGTGGGAGAAGTCGCTTTGATGAACCCGGATGAACTCGCGCGACGTGTCGCTGAGGAAATGCTGTCGGGCGAGGGCACTGGCCCAGCGTGGGCAATCAAGATCGATGAAGTGCGGTCTGGTTATGCACGCCTCTCGATGGTGGTGCGTGGCGACATGCTCAACAGTCATGCAATCGCGCATGGCGGAATGATCTTCTCGCTTGCCGACACGGCCTTTGCTTATGTGTGCAACGGCGGCAACGAGGCGACCGTTGCCGCCCAGGCGTCGATCATCTTCCTCGACAAGGCGATGGAAGGAGAAACGCTCGTTGCTGAAGCGCAGCAAGTCGCAAGAGAGGGCCGAGCAGGAGTGACACGAGTCTCGGTCCGGACAAAAGACGGACGCAACATTGCCGAGTTTACCGGCTATTCGCGAACTCTTGGCGGAGCAGTGGTCGCTATTTGAACGTTTAGAGCGGACGGACTACATCGCGAGCCATGTACACGACCGAGCTTCAGAAGACCGCACGGATCGAGAACCTCGAGGATCCCGAGCTTCTCGAGCAATTCGAGGCGCGCGTTGCAGCGGATGATTTCATCGAGCCCAAGGACTGGATGCCCGAAGCTTACCGCCGCACGCTTACGCGGCAGATCAGCCAGCACGCGCATAGCGAGATCGTCGGGATGCTGCCTGAAGGCAATTGGATCACGCGCGCCCCGTCGCTTCGCCGCAAGGCAATCCTGCTTGCAAAGGTTCAGGACGAAGCCGGTCACGGGCTCTATCTCTATTGTGCGGCGGAAACACTTGGCACGTCGCGCGAACAGATGATCGACGCGCTGCACAGCGGCAAAGCCAAATATTCGACGATATTCAACTACCCGACGCTGACTTGGGCCGACATCGGTGCCATCGGTTGGCTCGTCGATGGCGCGGCGATCATGAACCAGGTGCCGCTGCAGCGGACAAGTTATGGTCCTTATGCCCGTGCGATGGTGCGCATCTGCAAGGAAGAGAGTTTCCACCAGCGCCAGGGCTACGAGATCATGATCGCGCTTTCGAACGGGACGGCCGAGCAGAAGCGGATGGCGCAGGATGCGCTTAACCGCTGGTGGTGGCCAAGCCTCATGATGTTTGGTCCACCGGACGAAGACAGCCCCAACACCGCGCAGTCGATGCGCTGGCGGATCAAGCGCGAGACCAATGACGAGCTGAGGCAGAAGTTCGTCGACATCACGGTGCCGCAAGCCGAGTTTCTCGGCCTTACTGTCCCCGATCCCGACCTTAAGTGGAACGAATCCAAAGGCGGCTATGACTTTGGTCCAATCGACTGGGACGAATTCTACGCCGTCGTCCGCGGCGAAGGGCCGGTCGCAAAGGAGCGGATGAAGGCGCGGCGCGATGCATGGAACGATGGTGCATGGGTTCGCGAGGCGGCCGCTGCGCACGAAGCCAAGCGCAGCGCGAGGAAGGCAGCTTGAGCAGTGACTGGCCACTTTGGGAAGTGTTCGTCCGCTCTAAGGGCGGCCTTTCGCATCGCCATGTTGGCAGCGTTCATGCTCCTGACGGCGAGCTCGCGCTCGCTCACGCGCGCGACACGTACACGCGGCGCATGGAAGGCGTGAGCTTGTGGGTAGTGCCTTCGGCCGAGATCGTGGCAAGCGATCCTGATCAGGCCGGCGAACTGTTCGAACCCGCGGCAAGCAAGATCTACCGACACCCGACCTTCTACGACATTCCGGACGAGGTGAAGCACATCTGATGGCGTCATTGCCGCCAATCGACGTGCCAAGGGGAGTGACGGGCGCGGGCTCATTCGATGCGCCCTCCGCGTCCGAGGCCGATTCTGCACGGATCGATTACCTCCTCCGCCTCGGCGACGACGCCCTCGTGCTTGGCCAGCGGCTAAGCGAATGGTGCGGTCACGGGCCGGTGCTCGAGGTCGATATCAGTCTTGCAAACCTCGCACTCGACCTCGTTGGCCAGGCAACCCTCCTGCTGAATGAGGCTGGTGATGGCGACCGACTCGCCTTCCACCGTGACGTCCTTGATTTTCGCAATTGCCTGCTCGTCGAGCAGCCGAACGGCGATTTCGCCCAGACGATTGCGCGGCACCTGCTCTACTCGACCTGGCAGCACATGCTTCTGCAACGCCTGCAGCAATCAAGTGACCAGTTCCTCCGCGAGTTCGCGCACAAGGCAGTGAAGGAAGTGGCTTATCACCGCGAGCTTGCCCGCGAATGGACGATCCGGCTTGGCGATGGCACCGAAGAAAGCTCGAGGCGAATGGCTGAAGGGCTCGACTGGAACTGGCGTTTCATCCCCGAGCTGTTCGAAGTCGACGATAATCTTCAAGCGCTCATTGAACGCGGCATCGCTCCCGATCCCAACGCGTTCGAAGCCGAATACCGGTCTCAGATTGGCGCGGTGCTGCTTGAGGCGCAGCTCGAGCCGCCGGCAGACCAGCGGCCAATCCTTGGTGGACGACGTGGCCACCATAGCGAGCACCTTGGACACCTGCTTGCGATCATGCAGTTCCTTCCCCGCACCTATCCCGACGCGACCTGGTAAATGAGCGCTCATTTCCACGCGCTTAGGGTTGCGGAGATCGTCCCTGAAACCGCCGAAGCAAACTCGATCCGTTTCGAGATCCCGACGGAACTCCAAGGCGCGTTCAAGTTCAAGGCCGGGCAGCATCTGACGTTGCGCGCGATGATCGGAGGCGAGGAGGTGCGGCGCAATTACTCGCTTTGCACGGCGCCTGCCGATGCCGACTGGATGGTAACGGTGAAGCGGATTGGCGGCGGCCTGTTCTCGAACTGGGTCGGTGACGCACTAAAGCCCGGTGACACGATCGAAGTCATGGTTCCGCACGGAAGCTTCACGACGGAATTCGATAAGGCGAATGAAAGACATCTCGTCGGAATTGCGGGCGGCTCAGGCATCACGCCCGTCCTGTCCCTTCTAAAAACGTTGCTGCGCGAAGAGCCGCGCAGCCGTTTCACGCTCATCTATGGCAACCGCGACAGCAGTTCGGTGATCTTCCTCGAGACGCTTGCGTCGCTCAAGGACAAATATCTCGGCCGGCTCGAGATCTATCACTTTCTCGACCAGGAAGCGCAGGACATCGAGCTCTTCAATGGCATGCTCGACCGGGATCGCCTTGATGACGCAATTTCCATGCTGGTGCCGGACGCCGCTGAAATCGATGGCTGGTTCATCTGCGGACCGGGGCCAATGATGGATGCCGCGGAAGGCGCTCTTCTTGACCGCAATGTTCGAAACGAAAGAATTCACATCGAGCGATTCACGGCCGATCGGCCGCCCGAGGCGATAGCGCGCGAACTGGCACAGTTGCAGACCGACGCGGAGGGCGTCAGCGTCGCCGTCACGCTTGACGGCCGAACGCGCCGAGTGCCGTTTACCGCCGGCAATATTCTCGATTCCGCGCGCGCGGCGGGCCTTGCTGCGCCGTTCGCGTGCAAGGCCGGCGTGTGCGCCACGTGCCGGGCCAAAGTGACAAAGGGGAAGGTTGAGATGGCGGCCCGCTACGGCCTTACCGATGAAGAAGTCGCGGCGGGATATGTGCTGACGTGCCAGTCCGTCCCACTGGGTGCAGGGGTCGCTGTAGATTACGACGCGTGACTCGGCTAATCGCGCGTCATGCTGACGCAAGCGAACGAAAAGGCGAGGGGCCTTGCTGATCTTCCGCCGGTGAACAACGATTCGCTGATTGCACTCATTGGAATGGTCAACGCCGACCCGCGGCCGGAGAAGATTGACGTGGGCGTCGGAGTCTTCCGCGATGGCGCCGGCAACACCCCAATCCTCAAGGTGATCAAGGAAGCCGAAAAGCGGCTTTTGGAGACTCAGAAGACGAAGGCTTATCTCGGGAGTGCGGGCGACAAGCGTTACGCTGAGCTTCTTCGCCCCATCATCCTTGGTGACCATGCCGGCGACCCGCGCATCGTTGGACTCCAAACGCCAGGAGGATGCGGTGCGCTCCGGCTGGGATTCGAACTCCTGGCGCTTGCCAATCCCAAGGCGCGCGTGTTTGTCGGCGGGCCAACCTGGCCGAACCACCCGCCGATCATCCGGGCGGTCGGGTTGCAGGCGGTTGAATATGCCTATTACGAGCGTGGACAAGGCGCGATCCGCTTTGAAGACATGCTCGAATCACTGTCGAGCGGCGAACCTGGCGATATCGCGCTCCTCCATGGATGTTGCCACAATCCGACCGGTGCCGATCTTTCGGAAGAACAGTGGCGAAAGGTTGCCGACGTGGTCGTCGAGCGTGAGCTCGTGCCGCTCGTTGATATTGCCTATCAGGGTTTCGGCCGCGGGCTCGATGAAGATGCATTTGGCGTTCGGCTGATGCTCGACAAGTGCGACGAGGTGATCGTCGCGCAAAGCTGTGACAAGAACTTCAGCGTCTATCGCGATCGCGTCGGTTCCTTGTGGGTAAAGACGCTCTCGCCTGAAGCGAGCGCCACGGCAATGGGGCACCTGCACCAGATCGCCCGCGAGATGTGGTCAATGCCGCCGGACCACGGGGCCGCATGCGTGCGCATCGTGTTGGACGATCCCCAACTCCACGACCGCTGGCTTGTTGAGCTTGCCGGGATGCGCGAGCGCATCAATGCCGTCCGCCAGAGAATTGCCGCGGCGGACCCGCGGCTTTCGTTCATCGGGCGACAGTATGGCATGTTTTCGATGCTTCCGCTGTCGAAGGAACAGGTGCTGAAGCTTCGAAAGGACGACGCAATCTACATGGCCGACAGCGGTCGGTTCAATGTCGTTGGCATGGGCGATGCACAGATCGATCGATTTATCGCCGCCGTGGTCAGTGCCCTCAACGCCTGAGCGCACGATGGCTGATCGCGACCCCGGCCGGGTGACTGCAGAAGTTGATTGGCGCGAGGTCGCGCGATTGGTGCTTACCAGCCGCGCAATGGACCGCATCGAGGAACAGGAGCTCGTTCCGGCAAAGAAGGTCCTCTACCAGTTCAGTGCGCGCGGCCATGACATGGCGCAGGTCCTTCTTGGACTCGAGCTCAAGGACGGCGATGCCGCGTGCGGCTATTATCGATCGCGCCCGCTGCTCCTTGCGCTCGGTGTCCCCATTGCCGATGCCCTCGGTTCGGGCATGGGGCTTGCCGGTGGCTATTCCGATGGCCGCGATATTGGCGTCGTCTTCAATTATCCCAATCCGGGCGGAGCCCATGCGCTTCCGATGAGCGGCGGGGTTGGAGCGCAATATACGCCCGCGGTCGGATGGGCGCAGGCGATCGCCTACAAGCACAAAGTTCTGAACGAAGGACCTTCTGATGCAATTGCCGTCGTCCTTGGCGGCGACGCAAGCTGCGCGACCGGCGGTTTTTGGTCAGCGTTAACTATTGCAACTACTCAACAATTGCCCCTGCTAATTTATGTCGAGGATAATGGCTATGGGATATCCGTTCCCTCGGATTACCAGACGCCGGGCCGTGATATCGCGGCGAACCTTGCAAGTTTTTCTGGCCTGACGATTTTCAACGGCGACGGAACGGACCCAAGTGAGGCCGCGAGGCTGGTCCGCGCGGCCGTCGCCCATGTAAGAACCAAGCGTGCCCCGGCGCTGCTGCGGGTGACGGTGCCGCGCCTTGAAGGCCATAGCTACCAGGACACGCAGGCCTACAAGAGCGAGGCCGAAATCGCCGCCGAGTGGGCGCGCGATCCGCTTCCCAAGTTGAGGGCGCATGTGGCGCGATACCAGGTTGGTGACGAACAATGGTCCGACCTCGAGCGCGAAACGGATTGGCAAGTCGAGGCTGCCGTGGCGGAAGCGCAGGCACGAGGGATTGCCTCGCCCGAAAGCGTCACACGAAATGTCTTTTACGAAGAGGCGATGCAGCAGGTCGGCGGACGCGCCGGCCTGAGCCTTGAAGGCACCACGGAAGAAGCTGAGCCGCAAGGTCAGCGCATCAACATGGTAACGGCGATCCGGCGCGTGCTTGACCAGGAACTCGAAGCCAATCCACGCGTGCTGGTTTTTGGCGAAGACGTTGGTCCAAAAGGCGGCGTCCACGCGGTCACGCTTGGTCTCCAGGAAAAGTTCGGCCGCGAGCGCGTGTTCGATACGAGCCTCAACGAGGAAGGGATCGTCGGCCGAGCGGTCGGAATGGCCCTTGCCGGACTGATGCCAGTTCCCGAGATCCAGTTTCGCAAATATGCCGAGCCCGCAACCGAGCAGATCCACGATTGCGGGACGATGCGTTGGCGGACGGACAACCGTTTTGCGGCGCCGATGGTCCTCCGCGTTCCCGGCGGCTTTTTCAAATGCGGCGATCCTTGGCACTCGATGACCAACGAGGTCGAATTCGTGCACAACCCGGGCTGGAAAGTGGCGGTGCCCTCAAATGCCGAGGATGCCGTCGGTCTTCTACGCAGCGGCCTTCGAGGAAATGACCCAGTGCTGTTCTTTGAACATCGCGCGATGCTTGACGACAGCTGGGCGCGGCGCCCGTGGCCAGGCGACGATTATGCGCTTCCGTTCGGCCGGGCGAAGAAAACCAGGGAAGGCGACAAGATCACGATCGTGACCTGGGGCGCGATGGTACCGCGAAGCGAGATCGCGGCCGACGGCATAAGCGCTGACATTATCGATCTTCGAACGCTCGCGCCTTGGGACGAGGAAATGGTGCTCGAAAGCGTTCGGCGGACCAGGCGATGCCTTATTGTTCACGAGGATTTGCGAACGGGCGGTTTCGGTGCCGAGATAGCGGCCGTTGTCGCCGACGAGGCTTTCCTCGATCTCGATGCGCCCGTTGCCCGTGTTACCATGCCCGACATTCCAAGCCCCCATCATCCCAAGCTCATGGAGTGGGCACTCCCTTCGCCGGCGCGAATTCGCCGCGAAATAGAACGGCTCGTAGGGTTCTAAGTTGATCGAGGTCCGAGTTCCCGATGAGCAGGAGGGCACCAAGGCCGTCGTCCGCGCGTGGCTGAAGCGCGTTGGTGAGCCTGTCGCGATCAATGATCCGCTCGTTGAGCTCGAAACCGACAAGGTGACTCAGGAAGTTCCCTCGCCGGGCGCCGGGGTGCTCGCCGAGATCATCCTCGAGACTGATGCCGAGGCCGTGCCGGGCGCGCTCCTTGCGCGAATTGCGATCGGTGGTGACGCTCCTTCCGAAGATCGCTCGAACCAAGGCAATCGGGCGAAGTCCGCGACGGCAGTGGCGGAGCGTGGTCCGGTTCAACCTGGGACGAGCGATACCGGGACGGTAGCCGGCCGAGAAACGCGGCTTAGCCCGTCGGTTCGTCGAGCATGCCTCCAGCACGGGATCGATCCTGCTCGGATAGAGGGAACTGGCCGCAACGGTCGGGTGACTCGCGAAGATGTTGACCGCGCTGTTTCTT
>DASRBJ010000085.1:0-3655 GCA_035653695.1 Sphingomicrobium sp. | reverse complement strand
CGTTGAGCTTCGTTCGACATGGCAATGCCCGTGCCAAGGTCGAAGTGACGGCGATGAGCAGCGGCGAGACGAGGATGCTTCGCATGCCGCCCGCGGTTTGCACTGGAGTCGTTCGAAGCTCGCTTGAAATCGACGCGCTTGGCGGGAATGCGCCGAGCGGCGCAATGCCGGGCAAGGTCGGCGATTACGATCTGCGCTGCTAGATTGAGCGGCCCCATCGTGGCACAGGCGTTTCGTGGACGCGCCGTACGGAAAAGTCGAACAGCTTGGGCGAGGGATTAGACGGATTCTTGCGCATAATCCGTCCGCTTTCACTTATTACGGCACGCAGTCTTATCTCGTCGGGACGAACGAGGTTGCCGTCATCGATCCGGGCCCTGACCTTCCAGAGCACATCGAAATGCTCGTCCGCGCAATTAGTGATCGCCGGGTTGCGGCAATCCTTTGCACGCATACGCATCTTGACCATAGCCCCGCAAGCCGATCGCTGGCCGAGCGTACGGGCGCGCCCATCATCGGCTGTGGGCCACTTGCCTTGAAGGCACGTGGGCCGCGCGCCGATGCCTCGTTCGATGCTGATTACTCGCCTCAGCACGTGCTTGCCGACGCCGAGACTATCGACGTCGATGGTCTGCCGCTCGTCGCGGTTGCGACGCCCGGTCACACGTCGAACCACCTCTGTTTCAGCTATGGTGACGCACTCTTCAGTGGCGACCATGTGATGGGTTGGTCGACGACCGTTGTCTTCCCGCCGGATGGCGACATGGCGGCCTATCGCGCGAGCCTTGAGAAGCTCCGGCATCGTGACGAGCGCATCTATTACCCTGCGCACGGGCCCCCAATCACAAATCCCAGCCGATATCTGCGGCAGTTGATGGCCCATCGCAAGCAGCGCGAAAGCCAGATCCTGCAGCTGGTGCGGGATGAAACGCGCAACGTCCCCGATATCGTCGCGAATGCTTATCCCGGGCTTGATCCACGTCTTACGATCGCTGCCGGCGGGTCAGTCCTCGCCCACCTTCTGGACCTTGAACGCCGCGGCCTCGTTAAGCAGCAGCACGACCAATGGAAAGCCGTCTGAACAAGCCGCTCATCTTGCTGATGGTTGTCATCGCTTTGGTGGTCGGCCTCATGCTTGGCACCTGGACCGGGATCGCCGACAAGCTTTTTGGCGGCCCCAATCCCAAGACAATTGCGACGGCGAGCCTCGAGTCAATGCGCGCGCAGAATCGATTGACGGTCTTTGCCGCGCGTTACGTTTCGGTGGTGACCAGCCAGGAACAGCGGCTTGGAGGCCTCATCAGTTCGCAGCGCACGCTCATCCTCCCTGGTGACGTGCGCTACGAAATCGATCTTTCGAAGTTGAACCCGGGTGACGTCACATGGGATCCGTCGACGAAAATCCTCCAGGTTCAGCTTCCCGCGATGGATGTCGCGGGGCCGGACGTCGATATCAATTCGGTAAAGGAATATGGCGGTGGCGGCGTTCTTTCGGCGCTCACAAACGCCAATCAACAGCTCGACCAGGCCAACCGTGACCGCGCCGTGCAGGATCTGCGCAAGCAGGCAACAGCGGCCGTGCCCATGCAACTCGCACGTCAAGCAGCGCGCGCGGCGGTCGCTCGAAGCTTCGCCATGCCTCTCGTCGCCGCGGGCTTCAAGGACGTGAAAGTGGTCGCGCGCTTTCCGACTGACGGAAGAGACGACGCTTCCTATATTGATCTTTCAACCCCATATGACCAGGCGATCAACGAAGCGGAACGCTTGCGCGCTCAAGGGCAAAAATGACCGTTCAAACCAATGTTCTAAGAGGCCTGGACCTGCTCGGCGAAATCGAGCGGCTTAAGCGCGAGCGTAACGCCGTTATTCTTGCCCATTATTACCAGAAGCCCGAGATCCAGGATCTTGCCGATTTCGTTGGCGACAGCCTCGATTTGTCGCGCAAGGCTGCCGAAACCGACGCGGACGTGATTGCCTTTTGCGGAGTCCGCTTCATGGCAGAGACGGCAAAGATCCTATCACCGGAAAAGACGGTGATTCTTCCCGACATGGACGCCGGCTGCTCGCTCGAGGACAGCTGCCCGCCAGACCAGTTTGCCGCGTTCCGCAACGCCCATCCGGACCATCTGGCTCTCACCTATATCAACTGCTCGGCCGCGGTTAAGGCGCTTAGCGACATTATCGTCACCAGCTCGTCCGCCCACGTCATCCTCGACCAGATCCCACGTGACCAGAAGATCATATTCGGTCCGGACCGACACCTTGGCGGCTATCTTGCACGCAAGCTCGGACGCGACATGCTCTTGTGGCCGGGAGTGTGCATCGTCCACCAGGCCTTCAGCGAGACCGAGCTACTGAAGCTGAAAATGGAGCATCCAGGTGCTCCGGTCGCCGCGCATCCTGAGTGCCCGGCGCATATCCTCGATCATGCCGATCTCGTCGGTTCCACCAAGGCAATCCTCGATTTCGCCCTGAGTTCACCTGCCGAGACGATTCTCGTCGCAACCGAACCGCACATCATCCATCAGATGCAGAAGGCCGCGCCCGACAAGTTGTTCATCGGGGTTCCTGGCGGCGATGGCAATTGCAACTGCAACATGTGTCCGTACATGGCGCTCAACACGCTCGAGAAGCTTTACGTCGCGCTTCGTGATCTGCACCCGCGAATCGAGCTTCCAGCCGAGGTCATGGAAAAAGCCCGAGTTCCGCTTGAGCGAATGCTGGAAATGGCCGGCCGAACCGTTGGGCAAGGTGATGTTGGCAAGCCCATTCTCCCGCTCATCGATCATCCCGAGGAAATCGACGAAGCGATTAGCGGGGACTGAGCGTCCAGTTGCGGAACAGCATGCCGCCACTTCCGTTAACGCTCATGATTACAACTGTCGGGTCACCGTCGCGGAGGCACTGTTCACCGTTACCGGCGCCTTACGCGAAACACGCCCCGGCATTTCTCGTTAGATAGGCGAAACAGAAACGAGAGATTGGACGATGAAGACCATAAGCAAGATCATGACGGCGCTCGCTTTGACGGCCACGACCGCGACATCGTTCGCAGTGTCAACGCCCGCCGAGGCGCGGCATCACTATCGGCACCATTATTATGGCCGTACCTACTACCGTCACCGCTATTGCCGCTATTCGAGCGGGACGACCGGCCTCGTTGCCGGCGGCGTTGCGGGCGCGGTCGTCGGGCACAGCCTCATCGGCGGCGGGCTGCTTGGAACAGCCGCCGGAGCAGTCGGCGGTGCCGTCGCTGGTCGGGCAATCGACCGCGCTTCGACCGCGCCCCGACGCTGCTATTCTCGCTAAGTCGTGAGCGGGCTTAAGTGCCCGCCTACGCGCAGCGCCAGAAGATCGTTCGGCCGCGGGAGCGCGCTTATGCGCTGACCGCGGTCGTGCTCGTGCAATTCGGGCTTGCACTTGTGCTTCTCAGCGGATTCCACGTCGATCTTGCCCATCCCGGAAGTGCCGTTCAGAAGCTGATCAACGTGGCGCTGTCGAAGCCGCCACCGCCCCCAGTTCCACCTCGGCTGGAGAAAGTGCCCGTGAAACGGCGCCATCGTGCGACTTCCGCTCCCAAAGCAGCGCCTGTTCCAGTCGGCGGTTCGCCGGGCCCCAAAGTTCACCATGCGCCGCCATCCGTCACTCCCATTGT
>DASRBJ010000084.1:0-2512 GCA_035653695.1 Sphingomicrobium sp. | reverse complement strand
GAGAGAAACCCGTAGCCCGGATGAATAGCGTCCGCGTGCACGACTTCGGCCGCCGAGATGATGTTGGGAATGTTAAGATAGGATTCGCTCGCTGCGGGCGGCCCGATGCACACCGTCTCATCGGCGAGGCGCACGTGCATCGCATCGGCATCAGCCGTCGAGTGTACCGCAACGGTCTTGATGCCCATCTCGTGACAGGCACGATGGATCCGGAGTGCGATCTCGCCGCGGTTGGCGATCAGCAGCTTTTCGATGCTCACCTTGCTGCCTCAGCCGATGACGACGAGCGGCTGGTCGAACTCGACGGGCTGCGCATCGGCAACCATGATCTTCTTGATGGTGCCGCTTTCGGGCGCGGTGATTGGGTTCATCACTTTCATCGCTTCAACGATCAGCAGCGTGTCGCCTGCCTTTACGACCTTGCCAACCTCGATGAACGCGGCGGCACTCGGCTCGGGCGAAAGATAGGCGGTGCCGACCATCGGCGACTTGACGGTCGTGCCGCTGATTTCCTCGGAAGGTTCGCTTCCCAAGTCTTCCTTCGCGCGTGCCGGCGGTCCGGTGAGTGCTGGAGCGGATGGGACGCTCGGCAGCATGGGTGCTCCGGCGGCGGCAACGATTGCGGGGATCTCTCGCTTGACCTTGATCCGGCGATCGCCGTCCTCGACCTCGATTTCGGTGAGTTCATTGGCGGTCAGCAGTTCGGCAAGCTCACGCACCAGTGCGGGATCGATCCGCATCGATCCCTTGTTGCCGGCAGCAGCGGGGTCCTTTGGTTGAGCCATGGCGTTCCTTGATCCTGTTGGCGGAGCGCTCTGTCAGACGATCCGCGCCACGTCCACCCTCAACAGGCTTGGCGCTCCACCGCTTCGCTCCTAAGTGCGTCGCCGATGAGTCTGGACGGAAGCCTTGGTATCCGCGTCAACGGCGAGCATCGACGCCTTCCCGGGGGCATGAATGTCGCCGAAATGGTGAGCAGCCTTGGCCTTGATCCGCTGAGAGTCGCCGTCGAACGAAATCTCGAGATCATTCCGCGATCCTCGTTGCAGGAAGTCATGGTCGAGGACGGCGATGACTTCGAAATCGTGCATTTTGTCGGAGGTGGCTAAGTTGACTGCGCAGCAGGAAATCAGTGCTGACACATGGAGCGTCGCCGGCCGAACCTTCACGTCGAGGCTGATCGTGGGCACTGGCAAGTACAAGACCCTCGAGCAAAATGCGGCTGCCGTCGAGGCATCCGGTGCCGAGATCGTCACGGTGGCGGTTCGCCGCGTCAACATTTCTGATCCGGGGCAACCGCGGCTCACCGATTTCATCGATCCGCAAAACGTCACATACCTTCCCAACACCGCCGGCTGCTTCACGGCAGAGGAGGCGATTCGCACTCTTCGCCTCGCTCGGGAAGCGGGCGGCTGGAACCTCGTGAAGCTCGAGGTCCTCGGAGAAGCAAAGACGCTCTACCCCGATATGCGCGAGACCCTCCGCGCGACCGAGAGCCTCGTCGCCGAAGGCTTCGAGCCCATGGTGTACTGTGTCGATGATCCGATCGCTGCCAAGCAACTCGAGGAAGCAGGAGCAGTTGCCATCATGCCGCTCGGAGCTCCGATCGGATCCGGTCTTGGCGTTCAGAACCGCGTTACCATCCGTCTCATCGTCGAGGGCGCGAATGTTCCAGTGCTCGTTGACGCAGGCGTCGGGACTGCCAGCGATGCCGCCGAAGCGATGGAACTCGGCTGCGATGGTGTTCTCATGAACACCGCGATTGCGGAGGCGAAAGATCCCGTGCTCATGGCTCGGGCGATGAAGTCGGCGGTCTACTCGGGCCGGCTCGCTTACCTTGCGGGCCGAATGCAAAAACGTCGCTACGCCGATCCATCGAGCCCGCTCGCGGGTCTCATCTAGGGCACACCGCATGTTCCCCGTGCGTTTCTGGCGCATGGGTCGAACCGAGGATTTTGCGTCCGAACGCGAACGAATGATCGATCGGCAGCTCCGACGCCGGGGAATCGCCGATGAAGCGATACTCGATGCATTTCGGGCCGTGCCGAGAGAAGCCTTCGTCGCGGAGAGAATGCGTCATCTCGCCTATGGTGACCATCCATTGCCAATCGAGGCAGACCAGACGATCTCCCAGCCTTATATCGTTGCGCTCATGGTCGAGGCGGCCCGTCTCGGCCTCGACGACAAGGTCCTCGAGGTGGGTGCGGGCTCGGGCTATGCTGCTGCAGTCATGAGCCACCTTGCCGCGCGCGTGATTACGATCGAGCGGCAGCATGAACTCGCGGTCATCGCCCGCGAACGCCTTCAAGAGCTTGGATATTCTAATATCGCGGTTGTCGAGGGCGATGGCACGAAGGGTTGCGTGGAGGAGGCGCCATTTGATGCAATTCTTGCCGCCGCCAGCGGGAGCCACGTGCCGCAAAGCCTCCTCGACCAGCTTGCCCCGAAGGGACGCCTCGTGATGCCGCTTGGCGGCGCGGGTCTGGTGCAAAAGCTCATCAGGGTCACAAAG
>DASRBJ010000083.1:0-2057 GCA_035653695.1 Sphingomicrobium sp. | reverse complement strand
AATGAAGGGAGGCGACAAGGAGACGACGGCGACCCTGCGCTTGGTGCAATCCGAGATAAAGAACCGCGATATCGAAGCGCGTACCGGTGGAGCACCCGCCGACGACAATCAGCTCGTAACCGAAGTGCTCCAGCGGATGGTCAAGAAAAGACGCGAGTCGGCTGATATCTACCGTCGCAACGGCCGTGAGGACCGCGCCGCCGTCGAGGAAGCCGAAATCCGCGTCATTGAGCGCTTCCTTCCAAGCCAGCTGAGCGACAGCGAGGCGCAGACCGAGATCGAGGCCATCATCGCCGAGAGCGGCGCGTCGTCCATGAAAGACATGGGCCGAGTGATGGCGATCGTCAAAGAACGTCTCGGCGCAAGTATCGAGCCCGCGCGAGCGTCTGGTCTCGTCAAGGCTGCGCTAAGCGCCTCAGCTGTGGATAAGTAGAAGCGCTCGCCTTGCGAGGCGACGAGTCGCTACTAGGTTCAGATCGTGACTCTCAGCCCTGCCTGGCTTGACGAACTGCGTGCGCGGACCCGGCTCTCCAGCGTCATCGCGCCGTCCGTCAAACTCATTCGCGCCGGCCGTGAGTTCAAGGCGTGCTGCCCTTTCCACAACGAGAAGACGCCGAGCTTCACCATCAATGACGAAAAGCACTTTTACCATTGCTTCGGTTGTGGAGCACACGGCGACGCCATCCGCTTCCTGACGGAACACCGCGGCCTTCCGTTCATGGACGCGGTGAAGGAACTCGCGGCCACTGCGGGCATGGACGTTCCAGCACCTGACCCAAAGTCACGCGAACGTGCCGAGCAGACGGCAAGCTTGACTGACGTCATGACGCAAGTCGCAAGCTGGTACACGGAGCAGCTGAACGGCCCCGGAGGTCACGCTGCCAGGGACTATCTGAAGCGCCGTGAAATCGATTGGGCCGTGGCGACTCGCTTCGGCCTCGGCTTCGCACCAAACGATCGCCAAGCGCTCCGGAAGGCGCTTGCTCATCTCGGTGAAGACAAACTGATCGAGACTGGAATGCTCATCAGCGCCGAGGACTCGAAGGAAAGCTATGATCGCTTTCGCGGGCGGCTCATGGTTCCAATCCGTGATCCGCGCGGGCGCGTAATTGGATTTGGTGGCCGGATTATCGGTGAAGGCGAACCGAAATATCTGAACTCGCCGCAAACCGTTCTCTTCGACAAGGGGCGCACTCTCTACAACCTCGACCGTGCGGGACCCGCAAGCCGATCGGCCAAGCGCTTGATCGTTGTCGAAGGTTACATGGACGTGATCGCACTTGACCGGAGCGGGATAAGTGAAGTCGTCGCTCCCAACGGTACGGCGTTGACCGAAGCCCAACTTGAGCGTTTATGGCTTCTCGACCCCACGCCCATCCTCTGCTTTGATGGCGACAATGCCGGCAAAAAGGCTGCCATTCGCGCCGCTGAGCGAGCACTGCCGTTAATTCGCCCGGACCGCACGTTGCGTTTCGTCGAACTACCTGCGGGCAAGGATCCCGACGACGTCATTCGAAGCGGCGGCGCGGCGGCATTTGAAGCCCTTCTTGAAAATGCGGAGGCCCTCGATGCGCGGCTGTTCCGGCACGAAATGGAGGCCGAGCCGCTCTCCACACCCGAACGCTGGGCATCACTCAAGGAAAGGCTGATCAACCACGCTTGCGCAATCGGCCATTCGGACTTGTCGCGGATCTATCGCGAGGATTGGCTAAGGCGCTTCTACGAACTTAGGCGGCCGCAATCGCCGGTGCAACATCCTAGCCCACCGAAGCGGGGAGCCTTCAAGAATGGGCGTTTCATTCCTGCCTCGGCTCCCGTTCGAAACGAAGCGCGAGCAATAGCAACGAGCGGTATCGATGCGACCATGGCCCGCGCGTTGATATTGGGCTTTGCCAACTACCCCGAGGAACTTCCCGGCCATTGCGAACAACTGGCATCGCTGACGATCCGCGATCAGCCGACGTCGAAGATCCGCGACGAGCTTGTAAACGCGGCATTTACGGGTGGCGTGCTTGATCGCGACGGGATTAGCACCATATTGAGCGCCGATGGAGCAA
>DASRBJ010000082.1:0-2019 GCA_035653695.1 Sphingomicrobium sp. | reverse complement strand
TGCCGCGGAAATAGCGGTAGGTGCGGCCACGCATCGAATAGTCGGTGAATGGCGGAAGCTGATCCGTCCGCTGGTAAATGGTTATCGGGAGGCGTCCCGCAGGATCGTAGCTACCGCGCAAAACATCGGCGATGGCGCGGCCGCCTTGTTCGCCGCCATACCATGCCTCGATGATTGCTCTTGCTTTTGCACCTTCGACCCCAAGCGGAACTGCCGAGCCGGTCTGCATTACGACGATAAGCGGCTTTCCAGAATCTTCGAGCGCTGCAAGCAACTCTCGTTGGGGGCGCGGCAGCGCGATGTCGGTGCGGTCTCCTCCGGCAAAGCCTGGCACTTGGACCGGCATTTCTTCGCCCTCGAGCCAGGCGTTGAGGCCCACAAGCGCAATGACGACGTCCGATCGTTTCGCGAGCGCAAGCGCCTCGGTTTGAAGCACTGCCGCCGGAGGCCGCCAGGCAAAGGTTATCGCGGGCGCGAAGTTGCGGGAGCGATGTCTATACTCGATGGAAAGCTTCACCGGTCGCGTGTCGGTAGCCGCTATCGTGACTGTTGGACTGTCCCCCGCGTCACGCGCCGAACATGGGCTGTCCACCCGCAGCGGAGGAACGCCATCAATAACGATCGTGTATCCGTCGACGCTTGAAGCGGAATCGCAGCGGCGGCGCTGCAGCTCGAACCGGTAAATGCCTGCCGCCGGCAGCTTCAGCATCGCTGTCCACCGCACGGAGAAGTTGTGGGGGTCGACACCGCGGGCAGGTGTGACCCAGTTCCAGTTCTCGTCGATCTCCGCGTAATGTTCGACAGCAACAGGATCGCCTGCAAGATCCGCGTTATGGAAGAATGTTCCAGTTAGTCCATCGACGAAGGCAGTCCGCGGGACTTCGACGGAAGTCCCCTCGGCGAAGACAGAGCCTTGTGCAAACTGAACGTACGAATCAGGAAATGCTGCGCGAAGCGCATCCAGTGGCAGCACTGCCCCAACCGGCGTTCCGTTGTAATTGCCCTCGAGGGAGATGAGCGAAGTTGCACCCGGGCCGATCACGGCAATTCGTGCACGGGCTCTGGCAAGTGGGAGAATACCATCGTTCTTCAGCAGCACGATTGCTTCGCGCGCTGCGCGAAGGGCGAGCTCGCGGTTCTTAGCACTATGGTTCTGCGCGAAGGAAATACCGGAAAAGGGCGCTGGTGAAGGCGGCTCGAGGATCCCCAAGCGCACCCGCGAAACAAGCACTCGATGAAGCGCTCGGTCGACGTCGCGTTCTCGGAGCAAGCCCTGTCGGACGGCTTTTCCAAGATCGAGATATTCGTTCTTGAAGACACAGGCGAGATCCGTACCGGCCTTCATTGCGGTGGCGGCGGCATGCACGTTGTCAGGCGCGAAATGATGCCCGCTACTGATATCGTCGATCGCTCCGCAATCTGAAACGAAGTAACCGCGAAACCCCCATTCACGTCGTGCAAGCCGGTCGATCAGCTCGGCATTTGCGCAAGCAGGCTCACCGTCAATCGAATTGTAGGCGCACATGATTGATGCGACCTTCCCATCGACAACGGTCTTACGGAACGCCGGGAGATAGGTCTCGGCGAGGTCTTGCCGCGTCGGGTTCACGTTGAACTCGTGGCGCAATGGCTCCGGGCCGCTATGCACTGCAAAGTGCTTCGAAGTCGCGATGGCTCGGTAAAAATCGGGGTCGTCACCCTGTATACCTCGAATGAATGCCGTCGCGAGAGTTCCCGTGAGATAGGGGTCTTCGCCAAGCGTCTCCTGGCCGCGGCCCCAGCGCGGATCACGGAATATGTTGATGTTAGGAGACCAGAAAGTCAGCCCAAAATACCGACCGCTGTTTCGCTGGCGCTGAGCCTCATTGTATTTTGCTCGTGCTTCGATGGAAATCGCCTCGCCTTCGGCGTGCAGAAGTGGCGTGTCGAAGCTCGCCGCCATTCCGATCGCCTGCGGAAACACCGTTGCCTCACCGGCACGAGCAACGCCGTGGAGTGCCTCGTTCCAGTAGGTATAAG
>DASRBJ010000081.1:0-3129 GCA_035653695.1 Sphingomicrobium sp. | reverse complement strand
GGACAGCTCATTATCATCGTTATTGCTTGGAGTGACCATTGTGCATCACCGTCGACGGAACTGGTTGCGCTGCGGCGCTCGACCGACCGCCCCGACCCGTTCATCCTTGTGGCGGAAGATCAGCCGTCCCTTTTCCAGATCGTACGGCGAGACTTCAACCGTGACTCTGTCACCGGCAAGAGTCTTGATTCGGTTCTTCTTCATCCGTCCAGCGGTGTAGGCAACAAGCGCATGGCCGTTGTCGAGCTGCACGCGGTAACGTGCGTCAGGCAATATTTCAACGACGAGACCCTCGAATTGCAGCAGCTCTTCCTTGGCCATGCTAGGCTCCCTTTGAATGAGCGGCCGATGAACGAGTGGCCGAACGCCACGCGCCGCGAGCGCGTTCAGCACGCGCCGGAACCGCGCGCTGCAGAAAATGCACCGCGCCGATGCCATCGCCTGACGCGCTGGGCGCACGCTCCCGCGTCTGGCGAGCGAACCTGCGAGGCTGCGACTTTTGCGGCCTCGCACGTGTAATCTCCGAAGACAGGCTCCCCGGTCTTGGCACAGCACGGCGCGCATCGGCGCGCCGATCGCTTCCCGGAATGGATCTGCCAATCAATCTCTCAATGTCGCGCACGTACGCCGCCTCGTCGCCGTCACAGAGTGAGATCGCGACTCCTGCGGTGCCAGCCCGAGCGGTCCGTCCGATGCGGTGAATGTAGGTTTCCGGCACGTTTGGGATATCGAAATTCACGACGTGACTGATACCATCGACGTCGATGCCACGCGCGGCGATGTCAGTCGCCACCAGCGTTCTGATCGTTCCGTTGCGGAAGGCCGCCAGCACACGCTCACGCTGATTTTGCGATTTGTTGCCGTGGATAGCTTCCGCTTTGAGGCCGGACCGGATCAAGCCGCGAACGACCTTATCGGCGCCGTGTTTTGTCCTGGTGAAGATGAGCGCGCGGTCGATTGGTTCGCGTTGCAACACTTCCGTTAAGAGGGCGAGTTTCGCGGCGCGATCGACATGGATGATGCGCTGCTCGATGCGTTCAGCGGTGGCGGCTGGCGACGCCACCGCGACTCTTATCGGATCGCGCAGCATCTGGACGGCGAGGTCCGAGATCGCCCGGTCCATTGTCGCGGAAAACATCAGGGTTTGCCGTTTTGCTGGAAGCTTCGCGACGATCTTTCGGATGTCGTGAATAAATCCCATGTCAAGCATACGGTCGGCTTCATCGAGCACAAAATAATCGACGCCGTCGAGACGGAGCGCGTTGCTTTCGACCAGGTCGAGCAGCCGACCAGGAGTGGCAACGAGAACGTCAACGCCGCCAGAAAGAGCGCGAACCTGCGTCCCCATGGGCACGCCGCCAATGGCCAGTGCCCACTTGAGTTGCAAATGACGGCCATAGGCTCGGAAGCTGTCGAGGATTTGTCCCGACAATTCGCGTGTCGGGCTCAGCACCAGCACCCGACAGCTCTTGCGTCCCGGCGCCCGCGGATCGGCCGCGAGGCTGTGCAAGATCGGCAGCGCGAATGCGGCAGTTTTGCCGGTTCCAGTCTGGGCTATCCCGATGACATCGCGAGCCGATAACACGAGCGGTATCGTTTGCGCCTGGATCGGAGTCGGCTTCAGGTAGTTTTCTTCTGCGAGCGCGCGCACAATTGCGGCGGCGAGTCCAAACTCATGAAAATCTGACAAGAGGGTACTTTCTGTATGATCCCGAGAGCCGCTACACGAATCGCAACGGCGCTATGCGGGACCTGAGGACACCCCGCGCGATCTGGGCTGTCGATTTAAGTCAAATGGGGGAGCCGGAAGCCGTTTACAGGATTCCGTACACGCGGCTCGTTGAATGGCCCATTAAGGGCCGGTCAACGGAATATGGACCAAAGCTGTGTTGCTTTTAAGGCGAGAACGGGTTCGGTACCAGCCGATACTCTATGACCGCCTACTCTTCCCGCCTTGGTCGGACCCTTTTGCAGCCTCCCGGTCGGCCGCCTCCTTGGCCAAGCGCAGGGCTCTCAACCGGGCCATCTTCTGACGCTCGGTAATTGCGTTGGCCTGATATTCCATCATGGCCTTGGCACCTTCTCTGGCACGCTCTTCCTTCTTGAAAGTTGCATCCGCGCGTGACCGAGCTTCCCTCGATCGCATTTCGCTGGCTTTCGTTGCCACCATGCGCTCCTATGTGAATTGATGGACTATGCTTATGCAGCGATGAATCGCGTTGAACCACTCGTTGCAAACGCCCCCTATAAATAGTGATTTATTTGAAGAAATGAAGACCCCGACGGCCGGCTGAGCCGGGGGACGCGCTGGATCAGCGCGAGAACTTCTTATACTTAATTCGCTGCGGAACAATGGAATCCGTTCCCAGCCGCCGCATCTTATCCTTCTCGTAGTCCTGGAAGTTGCCCTCGAACCACTCCACATGACTGTCCCCCTCGAATGCGAGGATATGGGTGGCGACGCGGTCGAGGAACCAACGATCGTGACTGATGATGACAGCACAACCGGCGAAATCTTCCAGAGCCTCTTCGAGCGCGCGCAGTGTGTCGACGTCGAGATCATTGGTCGGCTCGTCGAGCAAGAGCACGTTGGCGCCCGATTTGAGCATCTTGGCAAGATGCACCCGATTGCGCTCACCGCCGGACAGCTGCCCGACTTTCTTCTGCTGATCCGCGCCGCGGAAGTTGAACGCGGCGCAATACGCGCGTGAATTCACTTCGCGCTTGCCGAGCTGCAACTGGTCGAGCCCGCTAGAAATTTCCTCCCAAACCGTGTTGGCGCCATCAAGCGAGTCGCGCGACTGGTCGACGTAGCCGAGATGCACCGACTCGCCGATCTTGATCGTGCCGCTATCCGGTTTTTCCTGACCGGTGATCATGCGGAACAGCGTCGTCTTGCCGGCGCCGTTCGGCCCAATCACGCCGACGATGCCGCCCGGCGGCAGCTTGAAAGTGAGATCGTCGATCAGAAGATTGTCGCCGAAGCCTTTGCGCAGGTGGTCGAACTCGATAACATTCTGCCCGAGCCGCTCGGCCACCGGAATCACGATCTGCGCGGACTGGGCCTGCTTCTCGCCGGACTTCTTCAGAAGTTCTTCGTATCGCTCATAGCGCGCCTTCGACTTCGCC
>DASRBJ010000080.1:0-4496 GCA_035653695.1 Sphingomicrobium sp. | reverse complement strand
AAAATGCTTCGGCGCATCGCGCAGACGCTTGCGGCGCTCGGCGTCCAAGAGGCACTGGTCGTTCATGGATCGGGCCTCGATGAAGTGGCTCTTCACGGCGAAACGCGCGCAATCCGATTGTCTGGCGACCACGTCGACGAGCTTCAGATCACCCCGGAAGATGCCGGTATCGAACGCGCGCCACTGAAAGTCGTCACCGGCGGCGACGTGGAAGAGAACGCCACTCGACTTCGAGCTGTCCTTCAAGGGAGAGCGAGCGGCCCCGAGGAAGACATTGTAACGCTGAACACCGCTGCATTGCTTCTAACCGCCGGGAAAGCTCAAAGTCTCGAGCAAGCAGCACAGCAAGCGCGCGCTGCATTGCGGGAGGGCAGGGCAGGCGAAGCACTGGAGCGCTATGTCGAGGCAAGCCGTGACTGAAGCCGTCGGCGTTCTGGGCAAGATTGCTGAGGCGAAGCGAGAGGAGCTTCGCGCGCGGTACGAAGGTGTGTCGATCGAAGCGTTGCGCGCTCGCGCGCAACCAACCGATCGAAGTCTCGCCGACACGCTTGCACAGCCCGGCGCAAGATTCATTCTCGAGATCAAGAAAGCGTCGCCGTCGGCGGGAGCAATTAGGCCTTCGGCGGATCCTGCTGCTCTCGCTCGTGGCTACGCCGGCGTTGCCGATGCGTTGAGTGTCCTTTGTGATGGGCCCTATTTCCGCGGGAGCCTCGATGACCTCGCGGCTGCTCGTCGCGAGTTCGATGGCCCGATACTGGCGAAGGACTTCTTCATCGACGAGCGGCAAGTTCCTGAAGCGCGAATCGCGGGTGCCGACGCAGTGCTGGTGATGCTCTCGCTTCTTGATGATGATCGTGCGCGCGCAATCATCGGCGAAGCAGTCCGCTTGCGAATGGACCCATTGGTGGAAGTACACGACGAGGCGGAAATGCGCCGCGCGCTCGCACTTGGAGCGCGGCTCATTGGAATTAACAATCGCGACTTACGCGACCTCAGCATCGATCTTTCGACGACAGAGAGGCTCGCTGCACTTGCCCGAGAACGCGTCCTCATCTCGGAATCGGGCATTAACGACCGCACTGACATCGATCGGCTTTCGCAACTGGTCGACGGCTTCCTCATCGGCTCGTCTTTGATGAGAGCCGATGAACCAGCGCAAGCGGGACGGGAACTCATATTCGGGCGGACGAAGATTTGCGGCATTAATTGCGGCGCTTCCCTCCGCGCCGCCCGGCCAGCGGCGTTTGCCGGTTTCGTGTTCGTGCCTGGGAGCCCCCGCCACGTCACGGCACAAGCGGCGCTGCCGCTGGCCGGCACCGCGCG
This sequence comes from Sphingomicrobium sp., assembly GCA_035653695.1. Lineage (GTDB taxonomy): Bacteria > Pseudomonadota > Alphaproteobacteria > Sphingomonadales > Sphingomonadaceae > Sphingomicrobium. The sequence continues at coordinate 3,173 of DASRBJ010000080.1, read as the reverse complement.
CGAGCGGGGCTTGCATGTGGTCGGCGTCTTCCGCGATTCGGATCGGCAAGACGTCGTCAATTGCGCAAGAATGCTCGACTTGGACGCCGTTCAGCTCCACGGGCGCGAAGATCGAGACTATGTTCGCGAGCTGCGTTGCCAGCTGCCCGACGGATGCGAAATCTGGACAGCGATCAGCGTTCGGCGCGACTTCCGCGACAGGCTCGGCGGCGATCGGCTCTTGTTCGATAACGGCGAAGGAGGAACCGGACAGCCGTTCGACTGGTCGTTGGTCCGCGAGCACCCGAGGCTCGCCTGCTCAATTCTTGCCGGTGGCATCGGCCCGCTAAATGCGCGTGAGGCAGCGGACCTCGGCGCCTATGCAATCGATGTTGGATCATCCGTCGACGAACAACCAGGCCGGAAGTCTCCAGAGAAGATCGCGAAATTGTTCGCCGCGCTTCGTCCCCGTTCGAAAAGACAGGTTCCGGCATGCGTCTAGATGGCCGCTTCGGCCGCTTCGGGGGCTGCTACGTCCCAGAGATCCTCGTTCCTGCTCTCGAACAGCTCGAGGTGGCGTTTCTCGACGCGCAGAATGACGATTCGTTTCGCAGCGAATTAAGCTCGCTCCTCAAGCATTATGCCGGCCGACCAACACCGCTTACGCGGTGCCGGAATCTTCCGGGCAATATTTACCTCAAGCGCGAAGACCTGCTCCACGGCGGCGCGCACAAGACGAATCAGGTCCTCGGCCAGGGATTGCTCGCCAAGCGCATGGGGAAAAAGCGGTTGATCGCCGAAACCGGCGCGGGCCAGCACGGCGTGGCAACGGCGATCGTGGGCGCGCTGCTTGGATTTGAAACGGTCATTTACATGGGCGCAGAGGACGTCGAAAGACAGCAACTGAACGTCTTTCGAATGCAGCTCATGGGCGCGCGGGTGATCGCGGTCGAAAGTGGCGGCCGCACTCTCAAGGACGCGATAAACGAGGCGCTTCGAGACTGGTCGGCGAGCTTTCAAGATACGCATTACCTGCTCGGCACCGCAGCCGGACCACATCCGTTCCCGACGATGGTCCGAGAGTTTCAGCGCATCATCGGCCGTGAAGCGCGGGCACAGTTGATCGAGCAATTGGGACGGCTGCCCGATGCTGTTGTCGCCTGCGTCGGCGGAGGCTCAAATGCAATCGGCCTCTTCGCCGACTTTATCGATGATGCCGACGTGCGTCTCGTTGGTGTCGAGGCGGCCGGTCGCGGCCTCGACGGGGAGCAGCATGGCGCAACGTTGCGGCGTGGAACGCCAGGCATACTGCACGGCGCGGAAACCTTCGTGCTCCAGGACAGTGACGGGCAAATCGCGGACACGTGGTCAGTCTCTGCAGGGCTCGACTACCCCGCGGTCGGCCCGGAACACGCGCATCTCAAGGACTCCGGACGGGCGCAATATGTCGGTGTCACGGACGCGCAAGCGTTGAGCGCCTTCCGAGCACTCGCCGAGAGCGAGGGCATTCTCTGCGCTTTTGAGTCAGCGCACGCCGTTGCTCACGCTCTAAGGCTCGCGGAGGAAGAGCCCCACGATGCGATCCTGGTCGGATTGTCTGGCCGGGGGGACAAGGATGTTGCGCAGGCGCAGCAGCTCATTGGACCATCCGCATGAGCCGGTACTCGTCGATGTTTGACCGGCTTGGAGGCGATGGTGCGCTCGGCGCATTTGTGATGCTCGGTGATCCAGATGTGGAGCGGAGCGCGCGTCTTCTCGCGGATGTCGTCGACGCCGGCGCGGACATGATCGAGGTGGGGATTCCGTTCTCGGATCCGGTCGCTGATGGTCCAGTCATCCAGGCTGCAGCGCAGCGGGCGCTCACCGCGGGCGTGCGGGTCGATGATTGCTTGGAACTCATTGCGGGCTTTCGTGCGCGCTACCGCGAGGTTCCGGTGGGCATCCTCACTTACGCGAACATTGTCGTTGCTCGTCCGGGGTTCGCGCGGGATGCCGCGGAGGCGGGCGCCGACAGCCTTCTAATTGCTGATGTGCCAACTCTCGAAGCGGAGCGCTTCACCCGTGACATGACCCAGGCGGGGATCGAGCCGGTGCTTATAGCCGCTGCAAATACGCCTGAACGCGCGCTGCAACGGGTCGCGACGCTCTCAAAAGCCTACACCTATTGCGTAAGCCGCACGGGAATAACCGGTACACACGCAAGTGGCCAGTTCGACAAGCAGCTTATCGAGCGCCTAAAGCAAGCGGGCGCAGCCCCACCGATCTTCGGCTTTGGAATATCGAAGCCTGAGCATGTACGCGACGCGCTTCGCGCTGGAGCACGCGGCGTGATCTGCGGCTCGGCCATCGTCGATCTCGCCACGACAGGCGGTGATGTTCGCGGCTTCGTTCAATCGCTGAAAGCCGCAACACGGAACGAGTCGGCCGCGCAATAATTGAATCGTCTCCAAAGGAGGCAAGACATGGCTGCGCGCGCGATCTGGCGGGGACAAATAAGGCTCGCTCTCGTTTCGATACCAGTCGAGCTGTACCCGGCAACGAAGAGCGGCGCTCAGATCCAGTTCCACCAAGTCTATGAGCCGACCGGCCAACGAATCCAATATGAGAAGGTCGTTCCTGGGATTGGCCCGGTTGACCGGGATCAGATCGTCAAGGGATATGAAGTATCCAAAGGACATTATGTCCTTCTCGACCAAGAGGAGATTGACAGCGTCAAACTCGAAAGCCGAAAGACTCTTGATCTCGTGGAATTTGTTGACGTCGGCGACATCGACGCAATGTATTACGACAAGCCTTATTTCGTCGTTCCCGCCGATGATCTTGCCGAAGAAGCCTATGTCGTCCTCCGTGATGCACTCAAGGCATCCAAGAAAATCGGGGTGGGGCAGCTTGCAATGCGCGGCCAGGAATATGTCGTTGCGCTGAAGCCTTGCGGTCGCGGGATGCTGCTCGAGACGCTCCGATACGCCGACGAGGTTCACAAGGCGCAATCCTATTTCCGTGAAATCGCGGACCAGCAGCCCGACGCCGATCTCCTCGACATGGCTTCGATGCTGATCGAACGGAAAACCGGCAAGTTCGATCCGACCGAATTCCACAACCGCTATGTCGACGCACTGCACCGTTTGATTGAGGAAAAGCAGCGCGCGAAGGGGGAACGGATCATCGAGGATCCCAATGCCGAAGCCGGTCCG
>DASRBJ010000079.1:0-3649 GCA_035653695.1 Sphingomicrobium sp. | reverse complement strand
GGCGTCGTCGTGAGCGCGGAGAACTGGCACGAGGAGCGAGATCGGCTCATTGAACTTCTCGCAGCGATCGAGTCCGGCAAGGTGACGCACATCGACGAGGCGGACCTGCGGCAGCTGCAGCCGACCAATCCCGAAAACATTGCCTTCCTCAGGGAGCGCCTGGCGAGACTGAATGCGCGCCTCGGCGATGAGAGCTAGTTTTTCGAATTTCGCCGTTCGGTAGCGGCACGCCGCAAGCAGTCGACGCGCTTTGCCTCAGCATCGAAATCGTCGGCCGATTGACGAAGCACTTGCCTGTCCTGGGGGCTCGCGGTCAGGTCAGCCAAGTAGCGACAGTGCTCGGCGTGCCGGCGCAATTCGGCGGAGCTCGACATTACGCCGCCTCCGGGATGATGCTGAACGCGTGCTTGAACGCCAGCGTGTAGACGATCGCACCGCCTTCGTTTTCCGCGTCGATCCTGTAGCGGAGGTCCACGACTCCGTTGCGCAGGTCGCCAGCCAGAACGTCTCGCGCAGCCGTCATCACCTTCTGGCGGACAGCCTCGAGGCCCTCGAGCTCGACCCCTTCGGAATCGAGCAGCTCATCGGTGCCGTCCCTCAAATGCATGAAATACCTGGGCACCCGGCGCGTCCTCCGACAAGGCGGGAGCGCGTTCGTCTCTCAGCCGCCGAGCGCCTCGTAGTCCGACTCAGCGATACCGTAGCTATACGGAAAAGCTTAGACTTTATCCATGTTTATCGGCGTCAATCTCACATAAGTGTGGTTGTTGAAACGCCATGATGTTATAGTGCTGCCATCGCCGACCGCGTACCACGTGGGCGTTGGCGACTGAGAGAGGATCTGCGCTCCCGCCCCCAACCCGCGGGAGACTCTCTTGAACGCGCCTCATGAAACGGCCCTTCAGCTTTTGGCGCGCAAGCTCAACTTGCACCATCGCCTCTCCGACGCAGATCAGCTTGCGATCCTCGGGTTGCCGCACAAGATTCGGCGCCTTGAAGCGCAGTCGTACATTCTGCGCGAAGGGGATCGACCCGACCGATGCGCCGTGCTGCTCGAGGGCTATGCGTTTCGTCACAAGCTGACCGGTGAGGGGGCGCGGCAGATCCTCGCGATCAACATTCCCGGCGAAGCGCTGGATTTTCAGAACCTTTTCCTCGAAGAGGCTGACCATAACGTACAGATGCTCAGTCGCGGCATTATTGCCGACGTCCAGCGCGAAGCCATCGAGGCTCTCATTGCAGAGCACTCTGAAATTGGGCGGGCGATCCTGATCACGACCCTGGTCGAAGCGTCGATCTTTCGGGAATGGGTGGTGAACATCGGGCAGCGGGATTCCCGCAGCCGCATCGCGCATCTCCTTTGCGAGTTCGCTTATCGCCTCAATGCGCAGGCGCTGAACACTAGCGCAGTGTACGAGCTGCCGATCACCCAGGAACAGCTTGCCGATGCGACCGGATTGACCCCTGTTCATGTAAATCGCGTGCTTCAGGCGTTGCAGCGGGAAGGTCTGATCGAACGGGACCGGCGGATGATCCGCTTTCCGAGCTGGGAGCGGATGCGCGACGTCGCGGACTTCAACCCGCGCTACCTCCATACGGTCGATTTGGCATCATGAGTATCTAACATAAGTCAGGCGAACGGAGTCTATCATTCATTAGAGAGCCTCAGTTCGTTGAAGGTTAGCTCTGCGAAACTCACGCGGAGCAGGAATTGACCGACGCCTCTTTACTCGGTGCACTTTTCAGGAGGTGGAAGCGGCGGCTGCGACTTTCAGAGGAAGACGAGGCTGCCGTCGTCAACCTGACGTGGGCTCGCAAACAATATCAGCGCGACGCATATCTAACGCGCGAGGGTGAGCACGTGAAAGCCTGCACGGTCCTGCTGCAGGGATTCGCGTACCGCCAGAAGGTCCTGAGCGACGGCTCGCGGCAGATCATCTCGTTCCACATTCCAGGCGAATTCCTGGACATCCAGAACTGCCTGCTCGAGGTTGCCGACCACAATGTGCAGGCGCTGACGCGCTGTCTGGTGGCCATCGTGCCAAAGGAGCTGCTGCTGCAGGTGATGAGCGCGCGACCGGCAGTGCGGCAAGCGATATGGCTGGACTCTCTGCTGGACGCATCGGTCTTTCGAGAATGGGTCGTGAATGTCGGCAGGCGTGATGCCAAGCAGCGTATCGCCCATCTTCTCTGCGAACTCGCGCTGCGAATGGAGGCCGCCGGCCTTGGCCATAAACCTCTGTTCGACTTCCCGCTAACGCAGGAACAGCTTGCCGACGCGACCGGATTGACGGCAGTTCACACCAATCGCACGCTGCAGGCTTTGCGCAAGTCCGGATTGATCGCTCTAACCGCGAGCAAGCTGACGATCCCCGACTGGGACGCCCTCGCCGAAGCCGGTGATTTCAGCGAACGCTACCTGCACCATTCCGTTTAAGGCGGCCTACCAAAGCGGATTTGGCGGCCGATGCCTTTCCCGCGTGACCGTGCCAGCAATCACATAAGCTTTGAGCTTTTGGCGCATCCGGTCCGCACCTTCGCTGCTCGTGCAGACGAGGCGCACGCCGCCGCTTGATAGGCGCTCGATCGCCGATACGCCGACGTTCTCCGACATGCAGCGGATCACCACCACGCCTTCATCGAGGTTGAGGTGTACGACGCGGCTCACGAGACGCCCCGCGTACCGGTGGATTCGGCAGTTTTGGGGGACTCGGCCGCATCAGCCCTCCGCGCCTGCTCGTCGAAATGATCTGCAAGCGCGTTCATGGAGCTGGTTCCGGCGTGCGTCCGAGCGCGGGCGGCAAGCCGACGACATGCGGCCGCCTGATTGCGCAGGCCCGCGGCACCATCGGGGTTGTCCGGAAAAATTTCAGTGGGTGGCTGGGCGTCCAACGCTGGCTCCGTCGTCGTAAGCGGGAGCGCACCGTGTCTCTCAGCCGCGCAAATGCCTACAATCGGATTGCCGCGCGATACGTTTCCTGTAGCAGCTTCTGAGCAGATGCGCGAACTAAGTTAGCCCATTATTTCAAGCACGGCGGCGTATGCCACCTTGTCGAACGGTCGAAACGACGGTTCAGATTCGCGGCGTTCGGCGCTCGGACGTTGGGAAGCCCGGTTGGGCTGGTTCTTCTTGAATATCATCTTCATTTAAAATCGATGCGGCTTCCGCCGCTTTCCTCTTTTGATCTTCGATGCGCAGCCGTTCGCCGCGCTGTGCCTTGTCCGCGAGAGCGGACCAGGCAGCTTCGGACCGGCGGCAGCGCTCGCGCACATGGTCGAGCGTTGCCGCTTCCGCCTCAAGCCGCGCTTGTTCAGCGCGGGCGAGGAAGAATTGCAGGTTTGAGCTGCGGACGATCGGCCCTGCCAAGGCTATTCGCCCTGTCGGTCATTCGCGTGCTCAGACTGGAGCTCGTCGGTCGCGGGCTGAGCTTCGCTCGCTTCCGGCTGTGTCGACTCTTCGGCGTTCAGATTGACGGCGCTCATCTTGCCGCGATTGTCCTGCTCGATGTCGTAGCTAATGCGCTGGTTCTCGCGAAGGCTGCGCATTCCAGCCCGCTCGACGGCGGTAACGTGAACAAAGGCGTCATTGCCGCCGCCATCGGGTGCGATGAAGCCGTAGCCTTTGGATTCGTTGAAGAACTTTACGGTT
>DASRBJ010000078.1:0-10899 GCA_035653695.1 Sphingomicrobium sp. | reverse complement strand
GCCGCGCCGAGCGATGCCTATTCCGTACTCGCCCGGGAGCCACGGGAGCAGCTAGCGAGTGCCCTCTTCGAAGTGCGCGCGATCCTTAAGGGGCCAAGCATTCAGGCCCGCTGCCTCGAGTGCCCGCCAGTTGCTCCAGCGCCCGAGATTAGCCGAGAGGACCTTACCTTTCTGGAGCTGCTCAGGAATCTCTTCGGCTAGACCTTGAGCCGCGCCGATTGCACTCGAGAGCGGCGTTTAGGCGCATTGTTGACCTCGGTTCGAAGTCGGCGGCGCGTTACCGAGGCCAACCGCCAAGGTTCGCTCGCATAACGCTCGATCCGATTCAGATGTGGATGGGTTTTCCTTGCACGGCCATCGCCGCTTCCTTGAGCGCCTCGTTGTGCGTCGGGTGAGCGTGGCACGTATAGGCAATATCCTCGCTCGTCGCGCCAAATTCCATCGCTTGCGCTGCCTGGGCGATCATCGTGCCAGCAACCGATGCAATCATCCACACGCCTAGCACGCGGTCCGTCTTGGCGTCGGCGACCACTTTGACGAAGCCATCGGTCTCACGGTTCGTCTTCGCGCGGCTGTTCGCAAGCATCGGGAATTTGCCAACTTTGACGTCGCCGCTCTTGCGCGCCTCTTCCTCCGTCAGTCCAACGCCGGCGATCTCCGGCATGGTGTAAACCACGGATGGGATCACGTCGTGGTTCACGATGCCGGTGAGCCCGGCGATATTCTCGGCAACCGCAATTCCCTCGTCTTCGGCCTTGTGCGCAAGCATTGGCCCCGGAATGACATCGCCGATTGCCCAGATCCCGGGAACTGCTGTCCTGAATTGCTGATCCGTCTCGATCTGGCCCCTCTGATTGAGCTTGAGCCCAGCCTTCTCGAGGCCAAGCCCTTCCGTGTTCGGACGCCGACCAATTGAAACTAGGACGATATCGGCTTCGATCGTCTCTTCCTTGCCGCCTGCTGCGGGCTCGACGGTAAGCGTCACACCGTCCGTGGCAGCTTCGGCCTTGGTCACCTTGGTCGACAGCCGGAATTCGAACCCTTGCTTCTTGAAAATCTTGTTCGCTTCCTTGCGAACCTCGCCATCGAATCCTGGCAGGATCTGGTCGAGGAATTCGACCACCGTGACGTTCGCGCCGAGCCGGCGCCAGACAGAGCCAAGTTCAAGGCCGATTACGCCGCCACCGATCACGACGAGGTGTTTTGGAACGCGCGGGAGCTCAAGTGCTCCGGTCGAATCAACGATTCGGTCTTGGTCAACAGCCACACCGGGAAGCGGCGTTACCGATGACCCCGTCGCGATCACAATATTCCTTGCCTTCACCGTGCGCTCGCCGACCTTGACGGTGTCTGCGCTCTCGAAAGTCGCAACGCCTTTCAGCCACTCGACCTTGTTCTTCTTGAAGAGAAACTCGATGCCCTGGGTAAGGCCTTTCACGGCCTCCTTGCGGCTCGCGTGCATCGTGTCGAGGTCGACGTCGACGCCGGTCGTCTTGATGCCCCACTTGGCAAGCGTACCATGGGCCGCTTCCTCGAAAAGCTCGGATGCATGCAGAAGTGCCTTCGAGGGGATGCAGCCGACGTTAAGGCATGTGCCACCAAGAGTTGCCCGGCTCTCCGCACAGGCGGTCTTGAGGCCAAGTTGCGCCGCGCGGATCGCGGCAACATAGCCACCGGGCCCCGAGCCAATCACAAGTACGTCAACATCATAGCCCTCGGCCATCAATCACTCCGCTGATTGGATTTGATCGGCGACTTAGGAGTGGCTTGGGCAGCCCGCAAGCTCAGAACCGTAACGGCGGGTTAACCCAGTTATGGTAGCGCTATCATGGGGAGAGTAAGCAGCATGTCGAGTCCAGCAGTTCCGGGCGTTCGCCCGTGGCTCGTGATCGAGGCATCGGCCCAGGGCCGACTCCGTTTCGCGCTCGTTGAACCCTCGCTGCGCCCACGGATCGCGAGCGTCCATGAGCTTTCGATCGAGGGCATCCCGACCTTCACCGATGCGCTCCAACAATTCGAGCGCAACAGAAAGGTCTCGGTTGGTGGGTTGAACTGCGCGCTCGCGATCGCCGGAGCCGCGAGCGGCGAGACGATTTCCTTGGTCCGCTCGCGTTGGACGATCAGTCGAACGGGGCTTCATGCATTCTTCGGAACACCGCCATTCATTCTGAACGATGTCGCGGCTCGGGCTTGGGCAACCCGCTCCGGAAGCGCAAACATCGCCACTCTTCGGGGCATTGGCGCTCCGGCTTTCGATCATGCTGGGCGCTACGGGATGATCATGATTGAGGAAGGTGTCGGAGCAGCGATCGTTGACCTCGATCGAGACGCAGGAGTGCGCGTTCTTGAGACCGAAGCTGGGCACATGGACTTCCAGCCTGTCACCGCGGCTGAAGAGCGACTCGCAAAAGCGGTTCGTGGCCCATGCGCGACAACCACGTGGGAAATGATTCTGATGCTCGAGCGTTTCGACGCGCGGTGGGCAACTGCATGCCCAGAGCTCGCCGAGCGCGAGCGGCAGGCGTTTCAATCAGCGCTTCTTGGCCGCTTCGCCGTGAACCTCATCCATGCTTTCGGCGCATGGGACGGGATCATGTTCACGGGAACGCGAGCAGCCCGCATGCTCGAGGGGGCCAATCGGTCGAGCTTCGATGCAGCGTTCACAACGCGCCGCAATTTCGGTCGTCTCATAATGGCAGCGCACGCTTGGCGCGTCGATCAGCATGAAGCGGTCTTGGCGGGAGCAGCCGAGCGCCTCGCCCATGAGTTTCGCCCGGCGCTCAGCGCGGCTGCTTGAATGAACTGAACCTATAGGTCGATCAGAAGTCGCGTCGGGTCCTCGATCGCTTCCTTTACGCGCACCAGGAATGTGACTGCCTCGCGGCCATCGATCAGCCGGTGATCGTAGCTCAGCGCAAGGTACATCATCGGACGAGCAACGATAGCGCCATCCTTGACTACCGGCCGTTCCTCTATTCGATGCATGCCAAGTACTGCCGACTGCGGCGGGTTGATAATTGGTGTCGAGAGCAAGGAACCGAAGACCCCGCCATTCGAGATGGTGAAGGTGCCACCCTGCATCTCGTCGACCGTCAGCGTTCCCTCTTTGGCGCGCTTCCCGAAGTCCGCGATCTTCTTTTCAATGTCCGCAAAGCTCATGCGGTCAGCACTGCGAACGACCGGAACGACGAGACCCTTGGGCGCGGAAACGGCGACCGAGACATCGAGATAGTCGCGGTAGACAATTTCGTCGCCGTCAATGCTTGCGTTAACGGAGGGCACGTCCCGTGCAGCAAGCGCACAGGCTTTGACGAAGAAGCCCATGAACCCAAGGCGGATGCCATGCTTCTTTTCAAACAAGTCCTTGTATCGTGCCCTCGCCTCGATGACTGCGCTCATGTCGACGTCGTTGAACGTCGTGAGCATCGCAGCGCTATTCTGGGCCTCCTTCAGTCGGCGCGCGATCGTTTGGCGAAGACGCGTCATCTTCACGCGCTCCTCGCGACGCTCGCCGATTGCTTGAGAAGATTTGCCTTGCTCCGGCGAAGGCGCTGCTCTTGTCGAAGGCTCGGAGGCCGGAGCTCTTGCCTCGGGCGCGCGCCGACTCTGCGCTTGCGCAGCGGCGATCACATCGTCCTTCGTAAGTCGTCCATCTTTCCCGGTCCCGCGGATGCTGCTCGGATCGACATGGTATTCGAGAACGGCGCGGCGGACCGCGGGAGAGAGGGTCGTGACGTGGTCCTCAGCCACCATCGCTTCGCTTCCGACGGCATCCGGCGCATGCTCGTCGCCGCGTAACAGTGGTGTTTCGCCCGCGCCTGCCGGGTTCGTGGTGGATGCAGCAGCGCTCTGCGCGGGACTTGGCGGTGGTGAAACACTCGCCGTCGCCTTGTCATCAATGCGCGCGATAATGGCGCCGACGGCGACCGTATCGCCCTCGTTGACCAATTGCTCGCTAAGTACCCCGGCGACCGGCGAGGGCACTTCGACACTTACCTTGTCGGTCTCGAGGCTTGCAATCGGCTCGTCGGCATCGACCGCTTCGCCGGGCTTCTTGAGCCATTGCGCGAGAGTTCCTTCAGTGATGGATTCCCCAAGCGCGGGGACTTCAACGTCGGTGGCCATTGCTTCCCTTTATTCTGCTGCGACGGCTCCAGGCCGTTCAGTCGCGGCTTTTCCGCCGCTGGTTGAATCATGTCCAAGTGCTGCAGCGATGAGCGCGGCCTGCTCCGCAGCATGGCGCTTCGCCAGCCCGGTCGCGGGGGATGCGCTTGCGTCACGACCAGCATATTGCGCGCGCATTCCCTGGTGTCCCGCCTCGTTGAGGCACTTTTCGAGAAGATCCTCGACGAAGTGCCAAGCGCCGTTATTTTTTGGTTCTTCCTGCGCCCAAACGAGATCGGTGAGATTGGGCATTGCCCTCAGGCGCTTGATCAACGGTTCGGATGGAAACGGATAGAGCTGCTCGATCCGCACCACTTCAACGCCAAGGTCCCCTGCCGCGTCCCGCGCTTCCATCAGCTCATAGGATAACTTGCCCGAGCAGAGCACCAGGCGCCGTGTTTCCCCTTCGGCAGGAGGATTTAGATCGGAGAGAATGCGTCTGAAGTGACTGTCGCCGACGAAATCGGCAATGCTCGAAACCGCAAGCTTATGCCTCAGCAAAGACTTGGGAGTCATCATCACGAGAGGCTTGCGGAAGTCACGGCGCATCTGCCGGCGCAGGATATGGAAGTAATTCGCCGGCGTCGTGCAGTTCGCGACCTGTATGTTGTCTTCTGCGCACAGTTGCAGGTAGCGCTCAAGACGGGCGGAGCTGTGCTCTGGTCCCTGCCCTTCAAATCCGTGGGGAAGGAGCATGACGAGGCCGCTTGCGCGGAGCCACTTTGCTTCACCGGCGGTGACGAACTGGTCGATGATACTCTGGGCGCCGTTTGCAAAATCCCCGAACTGGGCTTCCCAGAGCACGAGGGTTTTCGGATCGGCGAGTGAATATCCGTATTCGAAGCCGAGGACTCCGAACTCCGACAAGGGACTATCGCGAACTTCAAAGCGCCCGGGTCCAACGCTTGTCAGTGGAACATATTTGTTCCCTGTCCGCTGATCGACCCAGACGGCGTGACGCTGGCTGAACGTGCCCCGGCCGCTATCTTGTCCCGACAATCGAACACCGTGGTTTTCGGCAAGGAGACTTCCGAATGCCAAGGCTTCCGCCGTTGACCAGTCGAACCCCTCGCCGCTTGCGAACATGGCCTTCTTCGCATCGAGAATCCGCTGCAGCGTCTTGTGAACGACGAAATCTTCCGGGACGGTCGTCAGGATATCGCCAAGACGCTGTACCTCCTGTTCGCTGATGGCCGTCGCGATGTTGCGGCGGCCAAGGACAGGTTCTTCGGGCCGTCCGAGACCTGCCCAGCGGCCTTCGAACCAATCGGCCTTGTTCGGGAGGTAAGAGAGCGCCGACTGGAACTGCTCCTCGAGATGGGCCGTATATTGCTTGGTCTGTTCGGCTATCCAGTTCTCGTCAACGACACCTTCGCTGACTAGCTTCTTGCCGTAGATCTCGCTGATTGGTGGATGCGTCTTGATTGCCGCATACATGAGCGGCTGGGTGAAGCTCGGCTCGTCGCCCTCGTTATGGCCGAAGCGGCGATAGCACCACATGTCGATGACGATGTCGCGGCCGAACGTCTGCCTGAACTCCGTTGCGAGCTTGCAGCAGAATGTGACCGCTTCCGGGTCGTCGCCGTTGACGTGCAAAATGGGCGCCTGAATGCCCTTCGCGACGTCGGAGGGATAAGGCGATGAACGACCAAATTGGGGGCTGGTCGTAAACCCGACCTGGTTGTTGATGATGAAGTGGATCGTGCCGCCGGTTCCGTATCCCGGAAGTCCAGAAAAGCTGAGGCACTCCCAAACGACACCCTGACCCGCAAAGGCCGCATCGCCATGCAGAAGGATCGGAAGTACCGTTTTGCCGTGCTTATCGTCGCGGATGGTCTGTACCGCGCGCGCCTTACCGAGGACGACCGGATCGACCGCTTCGAGATGCGAGGGGTTGGGAAGAAGCGACAGATGGACCTTGTTGCCGTCAAACTCGCGATCAGAGGAAGTACCAAGGTGGTATTTGACGTCGCCTGACCCGCCGACGTCCGCCGGATTTGTCGCGCCGCCGGCAAACTCATGGAATATCGCTTGGGCGGGTTTTCCCATGACGTTCGAAAGAACGTTCAAACGGCCGCGGTGCGCCATTCCGACGTCGATCTCGGTGACGCCCATCTGGCCGCCATATTTGATCACCGCCTCAAGGGCAGGAACCGCACTTTCGCCGCCGTCTAGTCCAAACCGTTTCGTCCCCACATATTTGCGGGCGAGGAACTTCTCCCACTGTTCGGCGTGGATGACCTTGGCAAGAATTGATTGCTTGCCCTCGGGCGTGAAGGTGATTTCCGCATCCTTGCCTTCCATGCGGTCCTGGAGAAAACGACGCTCCGAGACCTCATTAATGTGCATATATTCAAGGCCGACATGACCGCAGTAATTGCGCTGCAAGACGGCCACGATCTCGCGCACGGTTGCCTGTTCAAAGCCGAGAACGCCGCAAAGCCAGATCGGCCGATCGAGGTCCTGGTCGGTAAAGCCATGATATTCGGCGGTGAGATCGGCCGGAACGTCGCGTGGTGTAAGATGCAGCGGATCGAGGTCGGCAGCGAGATGCCCGCGCACCCGGTAGGTGCGGATCAGCATCATGGCTCTTATCGAATCCTCGGCCGCTCGCCGGATGGCCTGAGGGTCGCTCGTCGTTTCGGCCGCCCGGCTTGCGACAGCTGCCTTTACTTTGTCGATCGTCGCTTGCGTCGGATCGAGACCGAGGTTGAGGTCGTCGAGTTCAGAGATAGGCCAGTTGTGCCTCGCCCAGCTCGGACCCGACTCGCGTTCCTCAATTCCCGCCATGTCGTTCAATTCATTCTCCTGGCCCGGGCTGCCGTCCGGGGCTACGCGGATACCAACAATTCCTTCAGAGTCGTGCCGAGCTCAGATGGGCTTGGAGAGACGGTAATTCCAGCTGCCTCCATGGCCGCGATCTTGCTTTCGGCATCACCCTTGCCTCCCGAGACGATCGCACCCGCATGGCCCATGCGCCGACCTGGCGGTGCAGTGCGTCCGGCAATGAAGCCGACGATGGGCTTCTTGCGTCCGCGCTTGGCCTCGTCCGCGATGAATTGCGCGGCGTCTTCCTCGGCGCTGCCACCGATTTCACCGATCATGATGATCGACTTGGTGTCATCATCAGCAAGGAACATTTCGAGGATATCGATGAATTCTGTTCCCTTGACGGGATCCCCACCGATGCCAACGGCAGTCGTTTGTCCAAGCCCCTCGTTGGTAGTTTGAAAAACGGCCTCGTAGGTAAGCGTTCCTGACCTGCTGACAACGCCGACACTGCCCTTCTTGAAGATATTGCCGGGCATGATGCCAATCTTGCACTCGTCGGGAGTAAGTACGCCGGGGCAGTTTGGTCCGATCAAGCGCGACTTGGAGCCCGACAGTGCCCGCTTCACCTTGACCATGTCGAGAACTGGAATGCCTTCGGTTATCGCGACGATAAGCGGCACCTTCGCGTCAATCGCCTCGAGAATTGAGTCGGCGGCGAAGGGCGGCGGAACGTAGATCACCGAGGCGGTTGCGCCAGTCTGTGCGACAGCCTCGTGAACGGTATCGAATACGGGTAAACCAAGATGAGTGGAGCCGCCTTTACCAGGCGTCACTCCGCCGACCATCTGCGTGCCATAGGCGAGCGCTTGCTGGGTGTGGAATGTACCTGTTTCACCCGTCATTCCCTGCGTGATCACACGCGTCCGCTTGTCGACAAGGATGCTCACGCAGCAACTTCCTGCACAAGGCTGTTGTCGATCTTCTTGCAGGCTTCAAGTAGCTCCCTGACCGCATCAACACTGACTTCGAAATTCTGGCGAGCCTGGGTGTCGAGTTCGATCTCGACGATTCGCTCGACGCCCTTTGCGCCGATCACGACCGGCACGCCGACGTAGAGATCATTCACTCCATATTGACCAGTGAGATGCGCGGCGCACGGCAGCACTCTCTTCTTGTCCTTGAGGTAGCTCTCGGCCATTGCGATCGCACTCGTCGCGGGAGCATAATAAGCCGAGCCGGACTTCAATAGGGCAACGATCTCTCCGCCGCCCCCGCGCGTGCGCTTGACGATCGCATCGATCCTCTCCTGCGTCGTCCATCCCATCTTGATAAGGTCGGGTACAGGGATTCCCGCAACGGTCGAATATTGGACGACGGGAACCATCGTATCGCCATGCCCGCCAAGCACAAATGCGGTTACGTCTTCGACGCTCACGTCGAATTCGTCGGCGAGGAAGTGGCGGAAACGAGCACTGTCGAGCACGCCCGCCATTCCGACCACCTTCTGCGGTGGGAGACCTGAAAACTCACGCAGCGCCCAAACCATCGCGTCGAGTGGATTAGTGATGCAGATGACGAAGCTTTGAGGCGCATGATTGCGAATACCTTCGCCGACGGACTTCATGACCTTGAGGTTGATGCCGAGGAGGTCATCGCGGCTCATACCCGGCTTACGCGCGACGCCAGCCGTGACGATGCATACGTCGGCACCAGCGATGTCCGAATAGTCCGACGTACCTTTGAGCTTAACATCAAAGTCGTCGACCGGGCCGGCCTGCGCGATGTCGAGCGCCTTTCCCTCCGGAATTCCTTCCGCGATGTCGAACAGGACGATGTCGCCGAGCTCGCGCATTGCCGCAAGGTGAGCGAGCGTTCCGCCGATCATTCCGGCGCCGATCAGCGCAATTTTCTTCCGAGCCATGAGGCTGCTTTCCTCTGCTGTTTGTGGGCGCTCCGAGGACCGGACGCCACGAAGTTGGCGGCGCTCTAGACCGCCGCGCGGAGTCGGGCAACCGCTCGTCGCCAGCTTCAATCGAGGACGGCTTTCGAACAAAGTGTCGGGAAACCGTCACTAGCGCCAATCGTTACACCGCCGCAGCCCCCGAAAACTGCACGGAAGGAGAAACTGATGAGGAAACTTGTCTTCGCACTCTCGAGTGCTGCCCTGGCTTTGGCGGCGACGGCTTCGCCGGCGCCAGCGAAAACCTACGTGTGCACCAAGTGGGATAATGGCGTTTGCGTGTCGACGCACCGAGTGAAAGGTGCCCCGCCTTATGCGGTCGGCTATGTCTTCGGGCCAAACTATTCATACACGACGCTTAGCGATATCCCGCAGCCGGTAACCACCTATTACAAGCTCGGCCCCGATAAACGCTATGTTTATTCGGATGGCTATCTCTACGAGGTCGATCCTGCGACCTATGCGGTGACGCAAGTGATCGACACCTATAGTCACTAATTTCTACGCACAAAGCGAGGGGCTGTCAGCCACGACAGCCCCTCGGCTATTGAACGAGGTGAGCCCTATCCTGCTGCGACGGCTTGAGAAGCAAAGCGCCTGCAAATTGATACTCCACTCACGTGAACGCCTTTCGCGAGGAGATTAAGATGAAAGGCATGTCCCTGGCCGGTGCGGCAGTAGCGGTCGCGGCAACCACCGTTTCCGCTTCTGCGCAGCCGTACGTCAATCACGGTGTCTGCGAGCAATGGCGGCACGGCGCATGTGTCTCGTGGCACGGCTTACACGACCATCCACCACGTCGAAGTGAATTTGGCGTCGGCTATGACTTTGGGCCGAACCACACCTATGTGGATGTCGGTCACCTGCCGCCCTCGGTCGTTGCGCGTAACCACCTCGATCCGGCCTTTCGATACGTGAATGAAAACGGGCGCCTCTATGTCGTCAATCCGCGCAGTTTCCGAGTGGTGAGAGTCATCAACATCAACTGATCGAGATCCCGTCACGCGCGGAGCTCTTGGGCATGGCCTGCGTTCCTTGCTCGCGCGGGAGCGTTCTTCCCAAATGGCATAACAAGCATAAGGACAGATCCATGAAAAATGTCGCTCTTTTGTGCGGCGCGGCGGCCTTGGCGCTCGGCGCTTCCTTGAGCGCCAAACCCGGCAACGGCAACGGTCATGGCCAAGGTCATTCCAATGTTCACGAAGCAAGCCGTGGATCGCAGGGCTTTGGCGCTGGTGGCTGTCCGCCGGGCTTGCGCAAGAAGGGCTGCATGCCGCCAGGCCAGGCGAAGAAACTCGCCCGCGGCGAACGCTACGAGAGCGGTTATGGAGCGCCATACTCCTACGGGCGAATTCCCGCGGAGCTGCGGCGTCGCTACCGGCTAAGTTCGCGCTACCGTTACTATTACGACAATGGAACAATATACGCCGTCGACCCACGCACACTGGTCATCGCGCAGGTCATCAGTGCGCTTGCGCGCTAGCCCGGCTGACTGCGGAGCAGTGAGCACGCGCGCGAATACGCACTGGCCTTTTCTTCGATGCGGTGCGCGTGCTAGCGGGCCGTCCAAGCGAAGGAGTTAGTGCGTGGCCGAATTCACGCTTCCAAAGAATAGCAAGATCACCAGGGGTCGCGAGTGGAAGGCCGAGGAGGGCAAGCGTCTCAAGACCTTCAAAGTGTATCGATACGACCCCGACAGCGGCGCAAATCCCCGCTTCGATCGCTACACGATCGACCTCGATAAATGCGGGCCCATGGTTCTCGACGCGCTGATCAAGATCAAGAACGAAATTGATCCGACTCTGACGTTCCGTCGCTCCTGCCGAGAAGGCATTTGCGGATCCTGCGCGATGAATATGGAGGGGCGAAACGGTCTTGCCTGTACAACAGCGATCGAGGACCTCAAGGGCGACATTCAAGTCACCCCACTGCCACACATGGAAGTCGTCAAGGATCTCGTCCCAGACCTCACGCACGTCTACGCGCAATATTCATTGATCCAA
>DASRBJ010000077.1:0-4557 GCA_035653695.1 Sphingomicrobium sp. | reverse complement strand
ACGTACGCGCAGGTCGGCTACCTCAAGCTCAACCGCAACATCGACCCGAGCATCGAAGACTTGAGCAACCATGAAGAGCTTCAAGTCGCTGGACGCATCCTCGTGCGCCGTCATTGGTCGGTGTTTGGCGCAACCGTCATCGATCTTACCAACAAGAGAGAGGATCCCCTTTCCACCGCCAACGGATTCCAGTTCGTGCGTAACCGCCTCGGAATCGAATATTCCGACGATTGCCTGGACCTTGGCGTCAGCTGGCGGCGCGACTATGAGGTGATTGGGACCTTCCGGAAGGGAAGCACCTTCGCGCTTCATATCGCCCTTAAAGGGGTGAGCCGCTAAGCCTGCGTTAAGCGGGCATTAGCAATGGCAAATATCGGGAACTAAGGGAAAATCTCATCGTGGCTTCAGCTTTTCGAGTGAACTGTACGCGCACATTGCTTGTTGGTGCGGCAATGGGGCTGGGCCTCGCCACTGGCGCCTTGGCGCAGCAGCCGGCGCCAGCTGCCGATCAGCCGGCGGTGAACAGCAGCGAATCGCTTCGACTGCCGCAAAATCCGGAAGTCTTCGGAACGGCGATGCCGTCGGTCGTGAAGGCGACGGCGATCGTCAACGGCGATGTCATCACCCAAACCGACATCGAACAGCGCCTTCAACTTCTGGCGATCGCAAACGGCGGACAGATACCGCCGGATGAACGCGAGCGCGTTGCGGAGCAGGTGCTTCGAAACCTCATCGACGAGACGCTCGAGATCCAGGCCGCCAAGGACGAAAAGATCGAGATCAAGAAGGCCGACATCGACAAGACGGTCCTTCGTGTCGCGCAGAACGTGAAGAAGACGCCCGAACAGCTTGCTGCCTATCTCCAGCAGAACGGTTCGGACATCAAAAGCCTTCGCCGACAGATCGAAGGCGAGATTGCATGGCAGCGCCTTCAGCACGAGAAGATCGAAAGCGGAGTTACCGTCGGCGACGACGAGGTGAAGGCGGTGCTCGACAAGCTCAACGCCTCGAAAGGCACCGAGGAATACCGAGTCGGCGAAATCTTCCTCTCTGCTAGTCCGGCGACGGAATCGCAGACCCTCGACAATGCCAACAAGATCCTGACGCAGCTTCGAAATGGCGCCTCGTTCGCTGGCTACGCGCGGCAATATTCCGAAGCGTCGACCGCGGCAGTCGGCGGAGATCTTGGCTGGGTTCGGCCAGAGCAGTTGCCGGCACCTCTCGCGAGCGCTCTTCGCGAAATGCCCGCGGGGTCGATCAGCAATCCCATACCGGTCCCTGGCGGATTCTCGATCATCGCGGTCCAGGACACACGCAAGATCCTGACGCCCGATCCTCGCGACGCCGTTCTCAGTCTGAAGCAGGTCTCAATCACGTTCCCGAAGGGGACGACGCGTGAAGCAGCCGAGCCCATCGTTGCGCGTTTTGGCGAAGCAGCGAAGAACATTGGCGGTTGCGGCGGCACCGACAAGATCGCAGCCGAATTCCACGGCGAGGTCGTCACGAGCGATGGCGTGAAAATGCGCGATCTTCCCCCGGCTCTCCAGCGTCTCATGGTTCCAATGCAGGTTGGTCAGGCAACTCAGCCCTTTGGGTCGCTCGAGGAGGGAGTGCGGGTGCTGGTTATCTGCGGTCGTGACGAGGTCAATCAGTCGGCACCAACCTATGATGACATCTATCAGCAGCTGAACGACGAACGGGTCAATTCACGTGCGCGTCGATATCTTGCCGACCTGCGGCGCGACGCCGTGATTGAATTCCGCTAGTCCGCCAGTTGCGCTAGGGCGCAATTGATGGCCCCTGCGCTCCATAATGCTCTTGCCGTTTCGCTCGGCGACCCGGCCGGAATTGGACCCGAGGTCATCGCCAAATGCTGGGATGACCGGGACGCTCTGGGAATTCCTCCATTTGTGGCCATTGGCGATCCACGCTCGGTGGCGGCTGTCTGGAAGGGGCCGATCGAACTTGTCGATAATCCCCGCCAAGCCGAGGCTGCCTTCGAACGGGGCCTTCCACTCATCCAGCTGAATGCGCAGCAACCGGACGTGCCCGGACGACCAAGCGTCGCGGGCGCTCACGCATCGCTTGATGCTCTTGAACTCGCGGTCGGCCTTGCCCGCTCAGGGTCTGCGGCCGGCGTTGTAACGGGCCCTGTCGCCAAGGAGCAGCTTTACGCAATCGGGTTCCAGCACCCGGGACAGACGGAATTTGTTGCCGAGCGCTGCGGCGTTGCGCCAGCAAATGTCGTCATGATGCTTGCTGGTCCAACGCTGCGAACCGTGCCAGTCACAACCCACCTCCCCCTCGGCGACGTCACGCAGCGGTTAAGCAGTGCGCTGATTGAATCACGCGGACGTGCAACACTTCGTGGTCTTCAGAGGAATTTCGCAATCGCGGAGCCCCGTCTCGCCATCTCTGGACTCAATCCCCATTCCGGAGAGGGCGGCAAGCTTGGCCGAGAAGAGATAGAGATCATCGAGCCAGCGATCGCCGCACTTGCCGCCGAAGGTTGGCGCGTGACTGGCCCCCACCCTGCCGACACGATGTTCCATGCCGCTGCCCGCGCGCGATATGACGCGGCGCTTTGCATGTATCACGACCAGGCGCTGATCCCAATCAAGGCACTTCATTTCGAAGAGGCAGTGAACGTCACGCTTGGTTTGCCGATTGTCCGAACGGCTCCAGACCACGGCACCGCGTTTGACATAGCAGGCGAGAACCGGGCGGATCCAAGACCGATGGCTGCAGCGATGTGCATGGCGGCTGAAAATGCCGTGCGGCGGGCGGAGGCGCCTTGAGCGATCGGCCGGAGCCGCTGCGCGAAGTCATCGCACGCCATGGGCTGAGCGCAAGCAAGCAGCTTGGCCAGAATTTCATTCTTGATCGACAGCTTCTGGCCCGGATTGCCGAGATACCGGGCACGCTTCGTGGCGAACACGTCTATGAGGTCGGCCCCGGCCCCGGCGGCCTAACTCGAGCGCTTCTCGACAAAGGCGCTTCGGTGGTCGCGGTCGAGCGCGATCGACGCTGTATTCCAGCGCTTAGGGAACTCCAGGAACAGTTCAAAGAGCGCCTTGCCATCATCGAGGGCGACGCCCTCGGAATCGGCGAGGAAGCGATCAATGCCAAGGGAACGCACGTCGTCGCGAACCTCCCCTACAATATCGGCACCCCACTCCTCCTCAAATGGCTGAGCGGTGCATGGCCGCCCTGGTGGAGCTCGCTTACCTTGATGTTCCAAAAGGAAGTCGCTGAACGCATCGTCGCCCAAGCGGGAACGGATGCTTACGGGAGGCTGTCGGTTGCCGTTCAGTGGAGGTCACGGGCTCGGGTAGCAATGGCGCTTACACGCTCAGCGTTCGTACCACCGCCGAAGGTCGCATCGGCCGTCGTTCATATCGTCCCAGCGGTCCAACCCGAAGGCGTTGACCCCCGCATGATCGAGGTACTCACGGGAGCGGCGTTCGGTCAGCGACGCAAGATGCTGCGTTCCAGTCTCAAGAATGTGGCCGGCGCACTCACTGCTGCCGAGGAAGTCGGAATCGATACGCAGCGTCGTGCCGAGACGGTCACGGTCGACGAATGGATAAAGCTCGCGCGCGTGCTGAGCTAGTCTTTCTTTGGGCCCGGCGGGGCCTTCGCGGAGGCAACGGTCGGACCGCGGGTAATAGCGGCCGAAAGCTGCGCAAGCTGCGGACAT
Organism: Sphingomicrobium sp.; assembly: GCA_035653695.1. GTDB lineage: Bacteria > Pseudomonadota > Alphaproteobacteria > Sphingomonadales > Sphingomonadaceae > Sphingomicrobium. Next base: position 857 of record DASRBJ010000077.1, on the reverse strand, counting down.
GCCTTGGCGCCACAAATCTGGTGGAGCTTCTGAAGATTGGCCTGGGCACGCGCGACGGCGCCGAGCTCGACCATGGCTTCCCCTTGAACAGCGATGGCGTCGGGGTCGTTGGCTTCGATCTCGAGCGCCTTGTTCGTCATACGGATCGCTTTGCCGTACAAGTGCTGCCGTTCCGCAACCCTGGCAATGTCGACGAATGCGCCGCGATTGCGAGGATCGACGGCAAGTGATGTCTCGAGGAGATCCTCGGCCTGCTCGAGCTTGCCCGCCGCCATCATTTCGTGGGCCTGCCGCTGGAGCTCGGCGGCCTTGGGAAGAATTTGATCGTCCGGGCGTTCTGCCCCGAGCGGCACCGAGAGCCCGGCTGAAACAAGGCCAATCACGATAAAGCGGGAAAAGGACTGCATCAAGTTCTCCACGTGTCGCCGCCGTCTACCATGGCCGGCGCAGGCGCGCGACGAAAAAGCCGTCGGTCCTGTCATGAAATGGCGTCAACAGCAGACCAGGACCGTCCGGACGCCCTCCAGCAATGGGCGCCGTCTCCCTAATCCACGATGAATGATCGTCAAGGAAGCCGCTAATCTGGCCTGACCCTTCGCGGGACAAAATCGAGCAGACCGCGTAGACGAGGCGTCCGCCCGGTCGGACGAGCGCAGCCCCGAGATCAAGGAGACGCCGTTGATCGTGCAACAGCCGCTCGAGCCGCTCTGGTGTAAGTCGCCAGCGCGCTTCTGGATTGCGACGCCAGGTGCCACTTCCCGAACAGGGTGCATCGACGAGCACAAGATCGGCCGTTTGACGCCAGTCCGCCAATTCGCCCAGTTCATTTGGTGGACTGAGCAACATCGTCGCAATTG
>DASRBJ010000076.1:0-2381 GCA_035653695.1 Sphingomicrobium sp. | reverse complement strand
AACTCGCACGCGAAATGCCAGTGCATAATCCGCTTCCGGAGGCACGTTCATGTCCTCCTACCCCGATGTCGCTGGCCCGCAAGCTTGGGCGTCGTCCGCCACGGGCGATTCCGCTTGATTCGCTTCCTCCCGCCGAGGCGTTCATGGCGGTGGACCGTCGAGTCAATGGCTGTCCGGCGCCACTCACGATGACTGGCTATCGCTCCGGAATACGACGCTAACCGGTGACCGTACCGAGCGCGCCGGCAAAAGGATGCGGCCGACCGGAATTGTTTCGATTTGCTTGAGGCAAAGCAAGCGCTACGGCCAACGCGCGAATGGATCCGGCTTTCACTCACATCCGCGATTGGATTTTCGATCTCGACAACTGCCTGTACCCGGCATCGACGGGACTGTTTGCACTGATCGACGAGCGAATGGGCGCCTATATCGAACGCCTGCTCGGCTGCGATCCGAAGGAGGCCAAGCGCATCCAGAAGGCGCATTTCCATAATCATGGGACAACTCTTGCCGGCCTCATGAAAGAACATGAGGTTGATCCGCATCATTTTCTCGCGGACGTCCATGACATTCCGCTCGACAGGGTCGAAGCGGACGAACGTCTCGCCCGATTGCTCGGTTTGTTGCCGGGCCGGCGCTTCGTCTTCACCAACGGCGATGCTGCCTACGCACGCCGAGTATTGGAGGCGATCGGCATTCAGGATCGCTTCGACGAACTTCACGACATTCATGCGAGCGACCTTCGTCCAAAACCCGATCGCTACGGTTACGAACTTCTATGCGATCGCTTTGGGATCGACCCTCGCCATGCGCTTCTCGCCGATGACATGGTCCAGAACCTCGCACCCGCGAAGCGGCTTGGCATGACAACAGTCTGGGTCGACAACGGCTCTGAGCGCGGCGATCACGGCTATGACGAAGCACTCGTCGACCATCGCGTGAATGGCCTTGGTGAATGGCTCGAAAGCATTTTGGGGATCGCCGATGACAAGTGAACTCAAGGACGTCATCGAGCGCGCTTTCGACGCACGAGACACTGTCGGCACCCATACCAAGGGCGAAATTCGCCTGGCGGTCGATGCGGCAATCGCGATGCTCGACAAGGGTGAAGCGCGCATTGCCGAGAACCATGCGGGCACGTGGACGGTCCACCAATGGCTCAAGAAAGCCGTATTGCTCTCCTTTCGGCTGAACCCCATGGAAGCGATTGCTGGCGGGCCCGGGGGTGCTCACTGGTGGGACAAAGTTCCTTCAAAATTCGCGGCCTGGGGGGAAAATGAGTTTGCCCGCGCCGGGTTCAGGGCTGTCCCCGGCGCGATTGTACGGCGCGGCGCCTTTGTTGCGCCCGGCGCTGTCCTGATGCCGAGCTTCATTAACATCGGTGCCTATGTCGGGGCGGGTAGCATGGTCGACACTTGGGCGACTGTCGGGAGCTGTGCGCAGATTGGCAGGAACGTCCACATATCCGGAGGCGCTGGAATCGGCGGTGTGCTTGAACCACTCCAGGCGGGGCCAGTCATCATCGAAGACGACTGCTTCATTGGCGCGCGTTCCGAAGTCGCCGAAGGAGTTATCGTCGAGCGTGGGTCGGTACTATCGATGGGTGTCTTCCTCGGCGCCTCGACAAAGGTCGTCGATCGCGCAAGCGGCGAAGTCCATTACGGTCGGGTGCCCGCCTATTCCGTTGTTGTCCCTGGGGCATTCCCCGCAAAAGGTGGTGGCCCGTCGCTTTCGTGCGCCGTGATCGTGAAGCGTGTCGACGAGCGCACTCGCTCCAAAACCAGCATCAACGAGCTACTGCGGGACTGATAAGTTGGCCTTATGGCTCGAACCGAGCCATTTGTTGGCACTCGATGCCAGCCGCCGGTTATGCACACGACGCGATGAAGCCGACGTCATCATCAGAGTTCGATCGGAATAATTCGACCGCACCTGCCTCGACCGACGCGCGTTGCTCGTCCGCGATCCGCACGCGAATGAACCGCGGGGATTGGGCGATCCTTCTGCTCCTAGCGGTGATCTGGGGCGGCGCCTTCTTCTTGATCGGCGTGGTCGTACGACACGTTCCGCCGCTCACCTACGTTTGGCTCCGGGTCACCATCGCGGCCTTGGGAATGTCGGCTTACATCTATTTCGTGGGCGGGAAGCCCTCAATTCCGCGCCGTGCGTGGGGATCGATGCTTGTCCTTGCGTTGCTCAACAATGCACTTCCATTCGTGCTTTTCGGCTGGAGCCAGACGCACATCGCAAGCGGTCTCGCGTCAATTCTCAACGCGACAACGCCGATCTGGGGGGTCGTTGTTGCGCATTTTCTCACGCCTGATGAACGGATTACTCCAGCAAAGGCCGCCGGCGTTCTTCTGGGCTTTGGCGGCGTCGCG
>DASRBJ010000075.1:0-6191 GCA_035653695.1 Sphingomicrobium sp. | reverse complement strand
CGCTCCCCGATCGGCGTCTCCTGGTTGTAAGGCCAAAATGCGGCGAAAATCTCGTATGTGCGCTTGCCAAGGAGGAGATCATATTCGGCGTTGATGATCTTGCCGAAAGGCTGTTCGAGGCTTTCGTCCCAATAGTGGAATGACCATCCGCCGTGACGAAAGCCGCTGGTGGGATCCTCGTCCGGTCCGCCGGGCGCCTGCATGACGCCGTCTAGTGACATGAAGACCGCAGCGGTTAGCCTACGCATCGGCATTAACGTCCCGAACGGCTTTCTCGAGCACGGTGATGTCGATTTTCCGCATCGCCATCATTGCATTGAAAGCCGCCTTTGAGTTCGCTGGATCCTCGTCGGCGATGAGCTCCATGAGCCGCCTCGGCGTGACCTGCCACGAGAGGCCGAACCGATCCTTGCACCAGCCGCAGGCGACCTCCTCGCCGCCGTTACCAGTGATCGCGTTCCAATAGCGATCTGTTTCCTCCTGGTTTTCCGTGTAAACCTGGAACGAGACCGCCTCATCGAATTTGAATTGAGGTCCACCGTTCAAGCCGAGGAAATTCATTCCAAGGACAGTGAATTCGACGGTCAGGATGTCGCCGGCCTTTCCTGCGGGATAGTCTCCTGGAGCTCGGTGAACGGCCTTCACGCTGCTGTCGGGGAATACCGAAGCGTAGAAGTTCGCAGCTTCCTCAGCCTGCCCATTGAACCACAGGCAAGCGGCAATCTTACCAGCCATGATGGAACTCCTTACTTCGCGCCGACCAGCGCGAATTCAGCACCTTGGGGGTCGGATCCGATGATTACCCAGTCGCCGGTCGGAACCTCGTGCGGCCCCATATGGATCATTCCACCGTGGTCTTCGACTGCACTCCTGGCAGCCTCGACCGATGCCACCCGAAAATAGAAGCGCCAGTGTGGCGGCTGGCCGTTCTTCGGGTCGAACAGTGCGCCGATGCGCTCACCACGGTGATCCCAAAAACGGTAATCGCCCATTTCGCCCATGGACATGAACTCTTCACTGCCCCAGCCGAATTGGCGGCCATAGAAGCGGCGAGCTCCGTCGACGTCGGACGTCTGCAGCTCGTTCCATCCGACTCGCTGCTCCTCATTCGGTGAGAAGACATCGCTTACGGCATTCGGGTCATCGGCCGGCGGGATCGGCTTCATAACGTAGAAAGGAGCGCCCTGCGGGTCGGAAACCATGGCAATGCGCCCGACGTTGGGAATGTCGAAAGGAGGCATCATCGCCTTGCCTCCGGCCGCTTCGATATTGCTGACGGCCTCATCGACGTCGTCCACGCTAAGATAAGCGAGCCAAGTCGGCCTAGCTCCATGTTGCTCCATCTCGCTCGTGAGCTGCAGGAGGCCACCGGCGAACTTGCCGTCGCTCCGTCCAATCATCCGGTAGCCACCATATTCGGCCACCGCTTCGCCGATTTTCCAGCCGACGACCGCTTCGTAGAATTGCTTGGCACGCGACGAGTCCGTCGTCATCAATTCGTACCAGATGAAGTCGCCCTTTCGTTCCTGCCTTTCCTGACCAAGAGTCGGCGTTGGTGCGGTACGGACGTCAGTCATCATTCGCCCTCCTTCATCGAAATGCTTGCGCTATTTGCCTAGTGGAACTTCGACTGAAATCATTTGTGGTTCAGCGGTGTCGAAGATCGTTTGAAATCCTCCCCAGAACATGCGTTTGCCATCGAAAGGCATGTCGCCCGAAGGCTGCATTCGTTCGTCCTTCATGAGCTTCGCCCAAGCGTTGGAGCTCGCCTCTTTCGATGCCCACTCGATGAACGAGAACACGACTACCTCGTCCGGCGTTGCCTGCACCGCCCGATGGAAATCCGTGATCCTTCCGTGGGGCACGTCGTCGCCCCACGCCTGCACAAGCCGAAGTGCGCCATATTCGCGAAAGACACTCGCGTGTCGCTCGGTCAACGCGCGGTACGTTTCTTTCTTATTCGCTGGAACCGGCGCGACAAATCCGTTCAGATAGCTCCCAGTCGTGTCGCCGGCCTCAACGATCGCTTGAAACCCGCCAAGGATCATCCGCTTCGCGTCGAACGGGACGTTTGCGCCGAGTTCGCTAAGCCGCGGATCGGTTGCGAACTTCTCGTTCGCAGCATCGCGCGCCGCCTTCGACTCATATTCGAAGAACGAGAATACGACTGTCTCGCCGTCCCGTGCAGCAACAGCACGATAGAAATCCGTAATATTCCCGCGCGGCACCTCATCGGCCCACCCCTCGGCAATCCGGCGGATTCCGAACTCCTTCAATATCGGCGCAATCCTGCTCGCATGCTCGCGGTAAGCATCCTTATTGTGTTCCGAAACTGGTGCGACGAAGCCCTCGAGGTAAGTCATGCTGCTGCTCCTTCCAGGTGAGGCGGGTTTGCCGTGTAGACGGCGAGCTGATCGCCAAGCGCCTGCTTGAAAGCGGCGCGCTCCTGTCCGCGGCGGACATAATCTGAAAGGATCGGGAAGTCGGAAAGAAGACCGCCGCGATCGGCAATCCTCAGGACCGTGACCATCATGAGATCGCCTATCGTGAACCGGTCATCTTCGAGCCACAGCCTCCCAGTCAGCCAGCCGGAGAGCTGCTGCAATCTCAGCCGCGCAAGTTGGTCCATCGTTGGCTTGCTTTGCGTCGCCCACTCCTCGTCCGCGAAGATGACATCAAGAAGCACTCGGTGCTGTACGAACGGTTCGATGCTGTTCGCTGCAGCATAGGTCCACTGCACTGCTCGGATCCGAGCCTGCGTTTGCCTTGGGAGCAGGAGCTCGGTCTTTTCACCGATATACTGCAGTATTGCTCCCGATTCAAAGATCTGTACACGCTCGTCACGAAAGCATGGAACCTGGTTGAACGGCTGATCCTCGAGGTAGCGAGGCGGCCGCTCGGGTCCGATCAGTCGAACGCGATAATCGAGTCCCGCTTCTTCGAGTGCCCAGCGTACCCGCAGGTCCTTGACCAGCCCCTGCGCTCCTTGTGGCACCCACCGAAATGCGGTGACCTCGATTTCTGCTTCCTGCTTGAGCGGCATCGATTTTAGCCTCAGCCCTCGCCTGCTACGGCCTCGTGCACGGCGTCAGCGCCGCGCTCCGCGGCTTTGGCGTCCATCCACATGATTTCCCAATGATGGCCATCCGGATCGGCAATGCTTCGCCCGTACATGACGCCATAATCCTGTTTGGGTGACGGATCAGCACTTCCGCCAGCGGCTACAGCGCGATCGATCGTCTGGTCGACCTTTTCCCGGCTTTCCGCTGACAAGCACAGTATGACCTGCGCTGATTCGCGCGCGTCAGCGATCGGTAGCGGCGTAAACTGGGTGAATTTGTCGTGAGTTAAAAGCATCACGTGGATCGTCTCGCTCAACGTCATGCACGCTGCAGTCTCGTCGGTGAACTTTGGCTCATTCACGGCGCCGAGCGCCTCTAAGAATTTGCGCGACTTCTGGAGGTCGCTGACGGGCAGGTTCACGAAGATCATTCGAGGCATGTTTTCAACTCCCGCGACTCGAGGACACTTGAATATTGCCCATATTGATCATAAATTACAACCGTGCAGTTAGAAAAGGTAACCAAGCCCTCTGCCGCTGTGGAAAAACGTCGCTATGACGACGCGTGCGGTCTTGCGCACGCGCTTGAATTGATCGGCGAACGCTGGGCGATGCTCGTACTTCGCGAACTGGCTTATGGTCCGCGCCGCTTTTCTGAACTCAAGAGTGATCTTCCGGGAATTAGCGCGAACGTACTGACCCAGCGCCTCGCCGAGCTTGAGGAGCGCGGCATCGTTCGAAAGAGGAAACTGCCCCCGCCCGCGTCCGTGCAGGTCTATGAGGCGACGGAGTGGGGCCTTGAGGCTGCCCCCGTTATCGGCCGACTTGGAAAATGGGCGGCCCGAAGCCCGCTCCACGACCCGACGTTGCCGATCAGCCATGCGGCAATCATGATGTCGCTCGAGACGATGATCGATGCCGAACGGGCAAAGGACATCGATGCAATCATTGGCTTCCAGCTTGGAGACATCCGCTACGTAGCCCATCTCCACTCAGGCAAACTCGACATAGAACGTCGGACGGTTGAGCAATGCGATGTGCTGTTCATCTGCGCGCCAGCCGAGCTTGCTGCGGTCATTTACGGCGGCGCGCCGCTTGCAATGATTGGCGTTAAAGGAGACTTGGCGCTTGCGAAGCGTTTTGTGACGCTCTTTCCCCTTCCACCAAAGGCGGGTTAAGGCACCTTCCCATGACCGATCGATCAAATGTTCAGCCCGAAAGCCGCTCCGAGACATTGCTCGCGGCTCCCGACAAGATGGCCAAGGTGCGCGAACTTTTCGGTGTGGACTCGGACATGGAGGTACCGGCGTTCAGCGAAGCCGATGAGCGCGTGCCCGATCTTGATCCGACCTATGTTTTTGACCCCAGCACCACGCTCGCGATCTGCGCTGGATTTTCGAAGAATCGGCGCGTGATGGTCCAGGGCTATCATGGGACTGGAAAGTCGACCCACATCGAGCAGGTTGCGGCGCGTCTCAACTGGCCACTCATCCGGATCAACCTTGATGCTCATATCAGCCGGATCGATCTTGTCGGGCGTGACGCGATCGTTCTTCGCGAAGGTCAGCAGGTCACTGAGTTCCGGGAGGGTCTGCTGCCTTGGGCGCTCCAGCACCCGGTGGCTTTGGTGTTCGATGAATATGATGCGGGACGCCCCGACGTCATGTTCGTGATCCAGCGCGTGCTCGAGGCGGAGGGCAAACTCACGCTGCTCGACCAGAATCGCGTCATTCGGCCAAACCCCTGGTTTCGGCTGTTCGCGACAACCAACACCATCGGACTTGGCGACACCACGGGGCTTTACCACGGCACCCAGGCCATCAACCAGGGGCAGATGGACCGCTGGAACATTGTGACGACGCTCAACTATTTGCCCGCCGCAGTCGAAGCCCAGATTGTGCTCGCGAAATCCGGTGAATATGACGATCCAGGCGGAAAGCAGGTCGTCGACAAGATGATCAAGGTTGCCGAACTCTCGCGCCAGGGGTTCATCAACGGGGACATATCGACGGTGATGAGCCCGCGAACCGTGATCAGCTGGGCTCAGAACGCGCACATCTTCGGCGATATTGGCTACGCGTTCCGCGTCAGCTTCCTAAATAAGTGCGACGAGTCCGAGCGCCCGCTGATCGCTGAATATTACCAGCGCGTATTTGGTGAGGACTTGCCGGAAAGCGTTGTCAGCAAGGCAGGCTGAGTGGTCGAACGCGTCGACCTTTTTCGCCGCGCGCTTGCGGGCGCAGCGCGAGCGATTGCAAAAGACCCCGAGGTCGAGGTCATCTTCGCGTCCGATAATGCGCCAGCAACGGGCAAGACCGCGCGCGTGCCATCGCCCGGGACGAATCTCGAGCCGACGCTGGTCTCGGAAGCTCGCGGCGCTGCCGATTCGGCAGCTTTAAGGCTTCGGTTCCATGACCCACGAATGCACGCGCGCTTCGCACCCAGCGACGTGGATGCACGGTCAGTTTTTGATGCACTTGAATCAGCTCGCGTTGAAGCGCTCGGTGCCCGCTCAATGGCGGGAGTTCGGCAGAATCTTGCACAGCTCACCGAAGCGCGGGTTCGTGGCGACGCCATCGTCCGCGCGCGTTCGGCCGACGAGGTGCCAATGTCGACCGCCGTCGGCCTCATTGCGCGGGAACGGTTGACGGGTGAACCGCCGCCTCGTGCCGCCGCCTCCGGACTTAACCTCGTCGCACCGTGGATCGAGGAAAAGGCTTCGTCTGACCTCGATGCGCTTGCATTGACACTCGACGACCAGGCCGCGTTCGCGAAGCTCTCACGCAGGCTGCTCCAGGACCTCGAACTTGCCGCGTCCGAGGACAGCTCCGAGGAAGAACCTCAGGAGGCCGGCGATGAAGATGAAGGCGACGAGGGAGGAACCGAGGATTCCGCCGAGCAGGGCGATGAAGGAACGCCCGCAGGCGGTGATATGGAGATGCGGGGAGAAGAGGTCGAGGATCAGAACGCCGAGGGCGAATCTTCCGAGGAAATGGAAGCTAGCGAAGAGGAGGCGAGCGCTGGCGACAATCTGTCGGACAGCGTCTTTGCCGCTCCGAGCCGAAGGAACTCCGATCTTTCGCCGGTAACCGATTACAAGGCATTCACTACCCGCTTCGACGAGATCGTC
>DASRBJ010000074.1:0-4933 GCA_035653695.1 Sphingomicrobium sp. | reverse complement strand
CGATGACGCGCTTTCCGCCACGTCCCACTTGTTGAGCGCGATGATCAATGCGCGTCCCTCTTCGATCACTTGTGCAGCGATCTTGAGATCCTGTGCTTCAAGACCGCGCGTTGCATCGAGCAGAAGGACAACGACTTCGGCATAGTCGATCGCGCGCCGCGTGTCGGCGGCCGACAGACGTTCGAGCTTGTCGTCGACCTTTGAGCGTTTCCTTAGTCCAGCCGTATCGACGAGACGCACGGGCCGTCCCTCCCACCGCCAGTCGAGGCTGATCGAATCGCGGGTAATGCCGGCCTCAGGGCCAGTAATCATCCGTTCCTCGCCGATCATCCGGTTGACCAGGGTCGATTTACCCGCATTCGGTCTGCCAACGATCGCGATCTTGAGCGGCGCGCTGCCTGCTATTCCACCATCGGTCTCGGTTGAGTGTTCAATCTCGACCGCTGGACGGATGACCTCGAAGAGATCGGCGAGGCCTTCGCCATGTTCAGCACTGATAGCGACCGGATCACCAAGGCCGAGCCGGTAGGCGTCCAATATGCCTTCTTCTCCAGCCCTGCCTTCGGCCTTGTTCGCGACGATGAACACCGGCGTTGTTCCAGCGCGAAGCCAGCGGCCAATTTCCTCGTCGAGAGCCGTCACGCCATCGCGCGCGTCAATGAGGAAGAGAGCCGCGTCCGCCTCGCGCACTGCTGCTTCTGTCTGCTGGCGCATCCGACCTGGAAGCGAGTGGGGATCGTCGTCCTCGAACCCCGCGGTATCAATCACTCGGAATTCGAGCCCAAGCAGATTGGCGTTTCCTTCCCGACGGTCGCGCGTCACGCCGGGCCGGTCGTCGACCAGCGCGAGACGCTTGCCCACGAGCCGATTGAACAGCGTGGACTTGCCGACATTGGGCCGGCCAACAATGGCGATCGTCGGGACAGGCATCGCTGGGTCGATAGCAGCCCGTCAGGGGTGCCGCGAGGCTTTACCGGAATGCACTCAGCCGACCGCGATCATCGAGGATGTACATCGTCGAGTTCGCGACAACTGGCGACAAGCTGACCGGAGCGCCGAGATTCTGCTGGCTCTCAAAAGCGCCTGTCGTTGGGTCGACATAGATGAGCGCGCCGTTCGAACCCGTGATGACCAGCCGCCCACCCGCCAAAATCGGCCCGGAATAGTCAATTTCGCCCTTCTTCGCCTTGGGTTTGACGAATTGCGGCAACTGGGTGATCCAGCGGATATGACCGTTCTGCCGGTAGACGCACACGAGCTTCGCCTGGTCGGTGAGGACGAAAATCCAGTCACCGGCGACCCACGGGGTATCGATTCCGGCGATATTGAGCTCCCACTGGCGCTGACCGCTGATGAGGTCGAGCGCGACCATGCGGCCGCCCTGTCCGACGGCGATCACCTGGCCGCTGTCAATGACCGGGTCGGCATCAATGTCATTAAGCGATGAGACGCTCGTTCGGATGCTCGTGCGCTGCAATGCATCCTGCCAAACTTCTCGCCCGTTCTCGTAGCGATAGGCATTGAGTTCGCCCGATGAAAAACCGGCAACCACCGTACCTTGGCCAACCGCGGGCGAAGCCGATCCGAACACGCCGGCGATTTCAAGTGTCGCAGCCTGCGACCAGTTGGTCGTGCCGTCCTGTTCCTTGAGTGAATAGATCTGGTTGTCCTGGCTGATGACATAGACAGCGCCATTGCCGACGGATGGAGCGCCGCGGAGCGGACCGCCAGGCTGAACCTTCCACATCTGGTGACCGTTGCGTTCGTCAAGAGCAACGACAAACCCCAGCCCGTTCGAGGCGAAGACGCGGCCCTGGTCGTATGCGACACCGCCGCCATAAAGCGAGCTCGATCCTCCCTTCTCGGTCGGAGTCGGACTTGCCCACACCTGCGCGCCGGTTCGCGCGTCGAACGCTCGGACGACGCCGAGCGTGTCCATGGTGAATACGCGGCCACCGGCAACGATCGGCGGCGAGGCGAGGCGCGCCGTCAGTGAATTGCCACGGCCTGCCTGGACAGTCCACGCTCGAACTGGCCGATCGCCAAGGGCGAGCTGGCCCATCGAATGGGTCTGGTTGCCGCCGGACTGAACCCAATCGCTATTGACCGACTGGCCGGGAAGACTCATCGGCATGGAAGTCATTGCGGGATCGACCGTCACGTCGCCTTCGCCGGTCAGCACCGCGATTCGATTGCCAAGCACGGGTGTGCCTGCGGCCTTGCCTTTCTTGAATATGCCGCAGCCACTGGCGGCAAGCGCCATGGCAAGAACGACGGCGACGCGCTTATACTTTGATCTGGTCATTATTGTCCTATCGGGCCTGGGCTTGAGGCGCGGCAGTCACGTCCATGCCGAGCGAACTCGCGACCTGGGCAGCGCGTGCGCGGATGGTTTCGGGCACTCCCTGGTCCCGCGTGAGAGCTTCGAAGAGCTGGCCCGCCTGTTGATTGTTCCCCTGCTTCATCATTGCAAGCGCGGTCATTTCGCCCGCACTGCCGAACCAAGGTTCACCGGGTTTCGCAAGCGGCACCAGTCGCGAGATTATTTCGTCGGGCCGAAGCTGGTCGAACTGCAATGCCGTCTCACGGACGAGTGCAGCATCGCGATAAGGCTTCGGCAGTCCGTCATCGTTCGCAATGGACTGGTACGTCGCCGTCGCAAGCTTCGTGTCGCCCTGCTGGAGCGCCAGGGCAGCGCGCGCGAATAGCGCGGAGGCACGAACCGCCTTGCTTCCACTGTTCGACAGCTGCTCGAGCTGCTGAGGCGCCTGGGCCATATCGCCCGCGCCGATGTCCTTGTAGATTTGGGCAAGTCTTTCGACCTGCGCCTCATTGCGCTCCACCTGGTGCTGTTTCCACCAGATGATTGCTCCGCTTGCAGCGAGGAACACGACGACCGCGGCGATAAGCCAGGAGCCATTTTCCTTGAAAAAGTCGCGAAGCTGGTCACGGCGAAGGTTCTCGTCGACCTCACGCAGGAAAGTTTCGCTCATATCAGGCGGTTGCGCCAAGACGTGCCTCAGTCCAATAGCTCGGGATACACTTGCCTCTGCTCCCCTTCCCCACCCGTGATGAACGGAAGCTGGCGCCGCTTCGTCTAGCGACTGTCACGCCAAAGGCAAAGGGGGCCGGTCAGCGCGGACGCTGCTGAAGATAGAGGTAGGCATTGTCGAATTCCGCAACGCCTTTGAGTGCTTCCAAGTCGAAAATGGTCACTCGGCGGCTCTGTAGCTCGATCAGCCCACGACGGCGAAGCTCTTGCAGCGTTCGATTGACGTGGACGGACGTTAGCCCGAGGCACTCGCCGAACTCCACTTGCGTCAGCGGGAAATCGAAGCTGTTCCCTTGCGTGAGATCGACGAGTCCAAGTCTCACATTCAACTCGCACAGAAGATGAGCCATCCGCGCGATCGCCGAGCGCCTTCCAAGCGAAAGTGTCCATTCGCGCTGGATGGCCGCATCGATGTTGGTAAGTGCCCAGTATATGCGCGTAAGATGCGGAAAACGCTCCGTAAGCTCCTTTAGGCGCTCGTGAGGAACGAGCCCGATTCGCGCGCGCGTGATCGTAATCACGTCATGGTCCAGATATTTGAGCGAAAAGCCGTGAAGGTCCGCGAAATCGCCAGCAACATGAAGCTCGGCAATCTGCCGCTGGCCGCTCGGGAGGTCCTTGGCGCGCGCGAGCCAACCCGACAGGAGTAACATTGATTGGTTGAGTTCTTCGCCGTGACGGACGACCGTGCGATCGGGCTTCACCTCGATGACGCTTTCGACAAGGCCGCGAACAGCCTGCTCTTCCTCGTCACTGATCGAATCGCGCGCGCGAAGCTTCTTCAGATGCGCTTCTATCATGCGCCAACTGCCTCCATCACCGCTGCACGCGCTATAGGAATTGCGGCACTGAAGAACTGATTCACATTAGTCTTTACGCATTGCTTCGTCATTGGTCGGTCGTGAACTCGGCTACACTAAGGGTGACGACCTGGCGCGAGACGAGTTCGTCATCAGCAAAGATCTGGATCTCGACTGCAGAAGTCGGCTCACCTTCGCTAATAGACTCACTAACGATATTGGTTGCCGTGACGATCGCGGCGCTCCGTGCCGCATCAAGCGATGTATACTGAGCCTCGTCGGCGCTCTTGAAATGCGAATTGATTAAGCAGATCCGATAGCATGTCATGGCACGAATGATATCCAACCGCGGAATCAACGCCTTTAACATCGGTTAATATCCGGAGCGGAAGGCGCCCTGTTTCGCGCCGCTTCACTTCGCCGTTACACAGCGGTGTTCAACCGCTCCTCCCAGCCCGCACCCTGCGCAAGCGATATCGAGTCAAGAACGGCCGTGCTCTGATCGCGGAGGATTGCGAAGGCCCGCCGAATTGCACAGGTGGCTTCATCCTGGCAGTCGCCGCAAGGCGCATAGAAATTGACGCTGGCACAGGACACCAAGGCAATTGGTCCCTCCATCGTGCGAACGATCTCACCGAAGGAAATCTGGTCGGAGGAGCGCGCGAGCTGGTACCCGCCCTTCGGCCCTCTCGCGCTCTTGACGAGGCCAGCCTTCTTCAAATCGAGCATAATGAGTTCGAGATATTTGGGCGGAACTCGCTGGGTTTCCGCGATCCGGCTCAATTGCACGGGCGCTCCGCCTTGCTCCTCGGCGAGAAACAATAACGAACGCAGGGCGTACCGGGTCTTCTGAGTGATCATTCGCGCGACGGAACCTAGCGCGCCCGAAATGACTCGCAAAGCCTGAGGTGCTAACGGCTCGCGATCCGATTAACGCCATTTAACCTTTTCGCCACGGGCGTGAGACGTGCCGGCGCATAGGCGCGTCCCAGCATCGGCTGAGCAGTCTTGCGGGGGAGGTGATAGTCAACCCGACTAGTCGCACGGATTTGACGCCTCGGCTGTCGCCGTCCCTGCGGCG
>DASRBJ010000073.1:0-2387 GCA_035653695.1 Sphingomicrobium sp. | reverse complement strand
ATTCTTTCCCGCGGCAATACGGAAGACTATGGCGAGATGTACCGCGCATTCACTGGGCACGATCCCGATGTTGGCCCAATGCTCCGCTTTTATGGACTTGCAAGTGGTTCCGACGCGACGGCGAGCCCTCCAAAGTGAAAGGATCCTCGCGTGATCCGTCAGCTTGACGAAAATGTGTTGGTGAGCGGTCAACTCGCTCCGCATGAAATCGCCGGTCTGGCCGAACAGGGGATCACTGTGCTTGTGAACAACCGGCCGGATTGCGAAGAGCCGGGGCAGCCGCTTGCAAGTGAGATTGAAATTGCGGCAGCAGCGTCGGGCATTTCCTATCATTTCGTTCCCATTGTGCGCGGGATCGGACCGGCTGACGTCAAGATCATGCAGCAGGCATTGGCTGAAGCTCGAGCGGGGAAGCTACTCGCCTTCTGCCGTTCGGGCTCGCGTTCCGCTCTCGCAATTGCCCTTGCCAAGCGCGCAGAAGGTGAGTCGGTCGCGGAAATCGAGCGTTCGTTGATCAATGCGGGATTTGACGCCGGCCCAATCGCGCATCTGCTCTAACCTTCTGGACCGATCGCTTACCCGACGGAGCAAAGTCGAATGCTAGCGCATCCCAGTGGTGCGCGAGTTGTCGTTCAGGCTGCTGTGCCGCCGACGGTCAGGCCATCGATCAGCAGCGTGGGTTGTCCAACTCCAGCGGGTACGCTTTGCCCACCCTTGCCGCAGACTCCAACGCCTTCGTCGAGCGCAAGATCGTTGCCAATGCCTTTGACGCGGGTCAGCACCGAAGGGCCATCCCCGATCAGCGTCGCGCCCTTGATCGGTTCAGCAACCCTGCCGTTACGGATTCGATAGGCTTCGGTGCATGAGAAGACGAATTTTCCGCTCGTTATGTCGACTTGGCCGCCACCGAAATTCTTGGCGTAAATGCCATCCTTGACCCTTTCCAGCAACTCTCTTGGATGATCCTTGCCGGCGAGCATGAAGGTGTTCGTCATCCGCGGCATGGGGGCGTGCGCGAAACTCTCTCGCCTGCCGTTGCCGGTGGGCTCCATTCCCATGAGGCGCGCATTCAGTCGGTCCTGAAGATATCCTTTGAGAATTCCATCTTCGATCAGGCAAGTGCGACCGGTCGGCGTCCCCTCGTCGTCGATCGTGAGCGACCCGCGTCGATTTTCGATGGCGCCCTCGTCGATCACGGTCACACCAGGCGCTGCTACTCTTTCGCCGAGCCGCCCCGAGAATGCCGACGTGCCCTTGCGGTTGAAGTCGCCTTCGAGGCCGTGCCCGACCGCCTCATGGAGCAGCACGCCAGGCCAGCCCGGCCCAAGCACAACCGGCATTTCTCCGGCTGGCGCAGCGACCGACTCCAGATTCGTTAGGGCCTGCGCAAGCGCGATGTCGATTGCGCGGCTCCATTGCGCTTCATGAAATAAATTGTCGTAAAGATAGCGGCCACCAAGGCCGTGAAAGCCCGTTTCGCGCCGCCCATTCTGCTCCGCGACGATCTGGACTCCAAGCCGCACCAGCGGCCGCACATCCGAAGCGACGAATCCGTCGGCACGAATGATGTCGATGACGCTCCAGCTCGCCGATAGCGAAACGCTTACTTGGGCGACGCGTGGATCGCGCGAGCGCGCGGCTTCGTCGATGCGCTGGCAAAGCGAGACCTTGTCCCCGAAGGCCATGAGGCTGAGCGGATCGTCAGTGCGATACATCGCCTGGTTGGTCCGCGCTGGCGGGGCGGCCGGTGTGCGCTTCGACGTGTCAAGCAGCTGGAGGGTCGCTGCGGCGCGCTCGATAGCGGCCTCGCTGATTTCATTTGCGTGCGCGAAAGCGGTGGTTTCACCAGAGATGCCGCGAAGCCCAAAGCCGGACGACGTCTGATAGTCTGCGGTCTTCAACCGCCCGTCGTCGAACCCGAATGCTTCGCTCGAGCTGTACTGCAGGTATAATTCGCCATCGTCGTGCGAGCGAAGATGACGTGCCGCAAGCCGTCTCGCAGCGTCGGGGTCGAAGTTCCGATACAAGAATCGGCGTGGATCAGGCGCGGTCATGTCGAAACGTTGTCAGCCGGTCCCCCTTGAAGGACAAAGCGGCGGTCGCAATAGCCGCATTCGACAAAGCCGGTGTCCTCTTCGATCCGCAGGTAAACTCGCGGGTGACCGAGCACTGGTGCGACTTCACCCGATCCGTCGCATGCGACTTGAAGCGTCGAGACGCGGATTACTTCCGGCGGTGGCTGCTGTGGCATGTCGCGCGAGGTAGCAATGCGCATGCGTCGGTTCAACCTCGGCGGCTTGTCGCTTTGGAAAGCCGCTCCTATTCGGACCGACGAAATGAACGATCATGCCATCGAAATCGTGAACCTCTCAAAGACCTACGCGGGA
>DASRBJ010000072.1:0-5678 GCA_035653695.1 Sphingomicrobium sp. | reverse complement strand
CTAAATTGACGTAGAACCCGTCCTGGAGCTCGCGGGCCGCGCGAGCCGCCATTTGGTCGCGGGTCCAGCCCTTTGCTTCAACACTCGTCGCCATCACGCCGCCTCTCGCTGCCGAACGGTCCGGAACTCGATCTTCTTGTCGTAAGGCGAGCCCTTGATCAGCCGGTTGACGTAGATGGATGGGAGATGAATGCAGTCGGCGTCGAGCGAGCCGACTGGAACGATCTCCTCGACTTCGGCAACGCAGATTTTGCCGCACGTCGCAGCGGGCAGGTTGAAATTGCGCGTCGTCTTGCGGAAGACGAGATTGCCCGTCTCGTCCGCCTTCCAGCCTTTAATGATGCTGAGGTCGGCACGAATTCCGCGTTCGAGGATATATTGTTCCCCCTCGAACTCCTTCACTTCCTTGCCTTTCGCAACCTCCGTTCCGTAACCAGTCTTGGTGTAGAATCCGGGAATCCCGGCACCTCCGGCGCGCATGCGCTCCGCAAGCGTTCCCTGCGGCGTGAATTCGACCTCGAGTTCGCCGGCGAGGAATTGGCGTTCGAACTCCTTGTTCTCACCGACGTAGGACGAGATCATTTTCTTCACCTGCCGGGTCCTAAGGAGCTTCCCGAGGCCCTCGTTGTCGATGCCGGCGTTGTTGGACGCAATTACAAGCTCCTTGACGCCGCTCGCGACGATCGCGTCAATCAAGCGTTCCGGTATCCCGCAGAGGCCAAACCCCCCCGCGGCGATGGTCATTGCGTCGAACAGCACGCCGTCGAGCGCGGCATCGGCATTGGGATAGATTTTCTGCACTTCGCTGCTCCTTGCAGCCAGCTAAGCAAAGTTGAACCGGCTTTCAACTTCGCGAAAGCAACAGTCGGCGACTGCCATAGAAGCGCGCCAGAAACGGTCAAGCGCGCGCTAGAGCCGGGAAAGCTGTCTTGAGAGCGTTGGTGGCAAAATAGCGCCCTTCGGCATCGTTGAACGACCGGAAGCTGGCACCCGTTTCCCGTTCATGAATGCCTCAAGACAGGGCGTTCAGCCCTTGAGCTTTGCGAAAATCCCTTGCAATTGCATCGCGTTGCTCATGTCTCCCTCGACCTTGAGCTTGCCCATCATGAACGCCGTCATGCCGTCAAGCTGACCCGCGGCGAGCTGTTGCCAGTCGTCCCATCCGACGCGGATCGTCGTGTCGGCGGCCCCGTCCTCTTCGGTTACCTGCTGAGCAGCGCCATCGAGCATGATGGCTCCCTCGCTTCCACCGAAATCAATCTTCACGCGTTTGCCGGGAATCCAGGCCTGTCCCTGCCGCATCCGCTCGACGAGCTCCTGCTTGGTCATTCTTGTTTTCTCCTTTGTCAGTAGCGGTAGCGGCCTCGCTTCGAGCCTTCAAGGCAAGCGGGTTGGGCGACGCGTTGGTTGGTCGCGCGGACGATCGCCTTCGCGACCGCGGCGAGCTCGCATCATCAGCACTCAGATCGAAAACCGCCTCTTTGAAACGCCCGTCGAGAGCCTCTTCGCGCTTGCGTAATGAAGGATGCCGTTGTGTGCCGCTTGGTGCGCACCTATCTCGCCGCGTATGGGATATGAAACCGACCTCAAACTCTTCATCGATGGCGCGTGGAAATCGGCTGACGCCGGCCACACCGTCGTCAACCCCGTTGATGCCAAGCCGATCGGCGAAGTTCCGTTCGCGACCAAGGCGGATCTTGAGGAAGCGCTCGCCGCATCCGAACGTGCCTGGCCTTCCTGGAAGGCCCTCGACGTCGAAAAGCGAGCGGCAATCCTGCACAAGGTCGGTAAACTCCTGCGCGAACGCGCGGAGCATATTGCAACGATCCTGACTCAGGAGCAGGGCAAGATCTTGCCCGAGGCCAAGGCCGAAGTGTTCGCTTCGGCGCAATTGTTCGACTGGTACGCCGAGGACGCAAAGCGCGACTATGGACGAACGCTCGTGCGCCCGGCAGGACAGCTCAGCCGAGTGATCCGGCAGCCGGTTGGACCGACTGCCACCTTCACTCCTTGGAATTTCCCAGTCTATTTGCTTGCCAAGAAGGTTGCTCCAGCGCTTGCCGCGGGATGCACGACAATCTCCCGACCACCCGAGGAAACGCCGGGCTGCACGACGGAGCTCTTCCGCGCGCTTGCGGACGCCGGCATACCCGCGGGCGTCGCGCAGCTCGTCCATGGCGATGCGGACCTTATCAGCCGGACCCTCATCGCGAGCCGGACGGTCCGCAAGGTGAGCTTCACTGGATCGACGGCGGTCGGCAAGCACCTCATGCGACTTTGTGCCGACAGCATGACCCGCGTCACGATGGAACTCGGCGGTCACGCGCCGGTGCTGATCTTCGACGATTGCGACCTTGAAAAAACGCTCGACATGGTCGTTCCACAAAAGTTCCGGAATGCCGGGCAGGTCTGCGTCTCGCCAACGCGCTTTTACGTGCAGCGAGGGATCTACCAGGCGTTTGTCGACGGATTTGCGAAGCGCACTGCCGGAGTGAAGGTTGGCAACGGCCTTGAAGAAGGTACGCGCATGGGCCCGCTCGCCAATGCACGGCGCCCCGAGGCAATCGGTCGCCTTGTTGAAGATGCCAAGGCCAAAGGTGCGCGAGTTCTTGCGGGTGGAGAACGCGGTGAGTCCGGCTTCTTCTTTCAGCCAACCCTTCTCGCCGATGTTCCAAATGAGGCCGAAATCATGAGCACCGAGCCGTTTGGTCCGGTTGCCGTGTCTCGGCCTTTCGACACCTTTGATGAAGTGATCGCCGAGGCCAATCGTCTCCCCTACGGCCTTGCCGCATTCGCTTTCACCGAGAATGGACGACGCGCAAATCTCGTCGGCGAAGCGTTGGAGGCAGGCATGGTCGGGATCAATACGTTCAATGTCTCCGGTGCCGACACGCCGTTCGGCGGCGTCAAGGATTCGGGCTTTGGCTCCGAGGGAGGCAAGGAAGGGCTCGAGAGCTACCAGGTCGTAAAGGCGATCCACCAGGCTTGAGCCATCTTGAACAACGCTTCGCGCGCCGTTGATCGCGATCCTCGAGCGAGTTGAGCTCGCAGAGAATCGCAGCAACGGTGGGCTTCGCTCGCCGAGCGCTCGTCGCGGAAGCTTTTCCAGTACCTCGCGCGTCGGGGCACATGACGTGTCGCATCGAGCCGGCTAGAGGCCGAGCATGAGCTTACGAACGGGCGGACAAATTCTCGTCGATCAACTTCGCATCAACGGCTGCGACCGCATCTTCACGGTGCCCGGGGAGAGCTTCCTTGCCGTTCTCGATGCGCTCCACGACGCTTCCGACATCGAGACGATCGTCTGCCGGCAGGAGGGCGGTGTCGCTTACATGGCCGACGCCGACGGGAAAATGACCGGACGCCCCGGAATCGCCTTTGTGACCAGAGGTCCAGGTGCAACCAATGCAAGCGCCGGTGTCCACGTTGCATACCAGGATTCAACGCCAATGATCCTATTCATTGGCGACGTCGCGCGTGGCGATCGTGACCGCGAAGGATTCCAGGAAGTTGATCTGCCTGCCTTTTTTGGCCCACTCGCGAAGTGGGCAGCAAGGATCGAGGACGCTCGCCGGATCCCGGAATATGTCGCGCGCGCCTACCGGATTGCAACCGCCGGGCGGCCGGGGCCAGTTGTGCTTGCTCTTCCCGAGGACATGCTTCGCGAGTTGGTTGAAGTCGAGGACCGGCCATGCGTCCCGCCGCTCGCGGAAGCGGCGGATCCCGGAGCCGTCGAAGCGCTGATCGAGCTTCTGAAGGAAGCCGCGTCGCCCGTTGCAATTGTCGGCGGCGCGGATTGGAGCCCGCGCGCCTCGCATCATTTCGCCAATTTCGCGTATCGATACGGCATTCCGGTTGCGGCGGCTTTTCGCCGTCAGGATGCAATCTGCAACACCTGCCAGGTCTATGCCGGGCAACTTGGCTACGGGCCCAATCCAAAACTCCAGCAGCGGATCCGCGATGCCGACCTCATCCTTGCGGTTGGCGCTCGGCTCGGCGAGGCGACGACCGACGGATACACCCTCATTACTCCCGAGCACTCCGGCCAGATCCTTGTCCACGTCCACCCTGACCCCAACGAGCTTGGCCGCGTATTCGTGACGGATCTGCCAATCTGCGCCGACATGGGAGAGTTTGCCGAGATGCTGGACGGCTGGGTCGATCCCGAGCTGGTTCGTTTCTCGTGCGGCGATGAAGCACATTCGCAATGGCTTGACTGGTCGGAACCCAAGCCCAGGGACAACGTGCGGTTGGACCTTGGCTTGTGCGTCGCGGCAATGCGCGAACGCCTGCCGGGCAACACGATCCTTTGCAACGGAGCTGGCAATTTCTCGGGCTGGTGGCATCGCTACTGGCGTTACGGTCAAATGCCGTCCCAGCTCGCACCGACCAGTGGAACGATGGGCTATGGCTTGCCCGCCGCCGTTGCGGCAGCGCTTCGCTTCAAGGACCGGCCAGTCGTGTGCGTCGCGGGTGACGGCGACTTCCTTATGAATGGGCAAGAACTTGCGACGGCCGCTCAATATGGAGCGAACCTCCTCATCGTCCTTGTCGATAACAGCGCTTACGGAACGATCCGGATGCACCAGGAACGCGAATATCCGGAGCGTGTCAGCGCGACCGAGCTCAAGAATCCCGACTTTGCGGCGCTTGCACGCGCCTTTGGCGGCTGGGCGGAGAGCGTCGAAAGAACCGAGGAGTTCGCCCCCGCGCTCGACCGTGCTCTCGAGCAGACCGGCATTCGCCTGCTTCACTGCAAGACCGATGTTGAGGAAATCAGCAACGCGACGACAATCACCAATCTTCGTGCCCGGGCGAAGAGTTCGGCACGCGCATCCGATCAGAGCCCGAACGGATAGGTATCCTCGAGCACGTGGTCGCCCGGACGCTTCTCGCCCGGGAGCGGCGTCACAGCATGCGTTTCGTCGAACCAGAGCCAGCAGTCGAACTGCTTTGGCAATATTGCCTCGCTATAGTGGCTCCAGCGCTCCGTTTCCGGACGATAGATCACGCCGATAAAGCGCTCGAGCCGGGGCAGCGAGAGCGCCTGCTGGATGTCGCGCCCGACTTCGCCTTCGCGAAGGTCGAGCAGAAAGCGCGCCATTCCGCTATCGTGGCTTGCACGCTCGTAGCTTTCCGGGAGCGAGGGGCGAACAGTCTTGATCTCCATCGGCTCATCCCAATCGTTGGCAGCCGCAACCGTCCCTGTATGTGTTCCAAGGCCGATTAGCCGCGCTCGAGCATCCCATTTTTCCTTGCACAACTGTCCGATATTGAGCTCGCCGCGCGCCATTCCCATGTCCGTGAAAGCCGCATTCCCGATATGGCTGTTGTGAGCCCAAACGATCGCCTTTGACTGCGGCCTCGCTTCGAGGATCATCGTCAATGTTTCGAACATGTGCTGGTCGCGCAGGTTCCAGCTCTCGGCCGACCCGTGGTACATGACGCGGTAGTAGACCTCGGCATCCTTGACGAGCCGAGCGTTGGCGGCAGCGTCGAGCCACTCGTCGCACTCCGGCGAATAACAATCGAGCTGATGCTTAAGAAGATCCTTGAGCATGGCGACGACGCCGACCTCGCAGCGGGCATAGCCCTCGATCAGCGCGTTGCGGCCATAGAGCTGCGGCTCTTCGGCCCACGGCTCGAGACAACCATAGCGCCGATGCGCAAGCCGCCCG
>DASRBJ010000071.1:0-5028 GCA_035653695.1 Sphingomicrobium sp. | reverse complement strand
CCTCGCCCAGTCCTGCTGTGGCCCGCGCGAACGCTCGAGCTCGTCAGCCAGCCGGTCGAGCCTCCCGGCGAGTTCAGCCGCTATCGTTGGCGACAAGGCTCGATCGCGCTGCACTCGGGCCAAAGCGAGAATCGTCGTCGTTGCAATCCGGCGGCCGACATCATCAGCCGACTGGCCAATCGTTCGGCCAAGCAGGAGATCAAGCAGCTGCTGGGTCGACGGCACGGCCGGATCGGTCGAATGCTGCGCTTCGAGGCGATTGAGCCGCTCTGGCGCAAGAAGTGAATTCAACGTCTGCACCGCGCCGACTTCACTTGCTTTCAGCGGGTCGAACACTGGACCGCCGGCGGTGGGGATGATCTCGATATCGGTCTGCCGGTCGGAGTCGCCTCCAAACGCCCCAGAGAGAAGCGGCAGAAGGCGCGACGGTACCGTCAATTCTGTCGGGCTCATCGTATCGAGAAGCGCGTAAAGCGCAGCCCATTGCTTGGTCCCTGGAACGACTTGGGCACTCATTCCCTCCCCATTAGTCGCGTAGGGAAAATCGACTCCTCCGAGAGACTTCGCCGCGGCCTCGATCTGATATCGATCAAGCAGCCAGATCGGTACGAAGGCACGGCGCAAGTCCGCCAGTTGTTCGCCCGGCGGGAGCGCTCCCCTCCCGAACCTTGCAACCGCGACCCGGCGCACGTCCATCATTCGACGCAGCTCGGCGACAGGGTCCGGGCCATCGTCCCACAAAGATCCGAGCGGCTGGGCAGCGGACACTGGTCGTGCATCAGGGTCGGCAACGAAGCGAAGACCAGCGGCGCGCGCTTCAGCGATCGCACGGGTCGCGTCAGCATCGGTCTTCGCGCCATAGAGCCAGTTGATCATCCAGACGTCCCACGGCCCGAGACCGACCCCATAGGCGTTCCTTAGAGACGGCGCGCCATTGACGAGCGAGATTCGTGGACCGGGATAGTCCATGACGGAATAGCGGTCCTGCGTGCTCGCAGCGAAATTGTGCGCAAGCCCAAGAGCGTGCCCAACTTCGTGGGCACCAAGCTGCCGCAACCGGGCAAGCGTCGCGGTGATCGGATCGTTCGGATCGCCTGTTCCAGTCAGACCGGCACCGACCAGCGACTGGAAAATGATCATGTCCTGGCGCGCGCGAAGTGATCCGAGAACGACGCCTCCCTTGATGATCTCGCCCGTCCTTGGATCATCGATCGGCATCCCGTACGACCAGCCACGCGTGGCACGGTTAACCCAGTTCACGACATTGTAGCGAAGGTCGAGCGGATCGGCGCCCGGCGGAAGTACTTCGACCTTGAACGCGTCCACGAAACCCGCGGCATCGAACGCCTGAGCCCACCAGCCAACGCCGTCCTTCACAGCGTCCCGGATTGCCGGCGGCATCGAGGAATCAACGTAGAAAATGATCGGGTGTTTGACCGGTGAGCGGACCGCGCTCGGATCGGTCTTTTCAAGGCGGAAGCGTCTTGCAAGATCGGTTACGATGGGAGCTCCAAGAGGCTTGGAAAAATCAACCTGCTGTCTTGCGATCGTGTATCCATAAGGATCGGTGCGCTCGACGTAGCCAGCAGGCGGAAGAGCAATCAGCGAATGCCGCTCGATGACGCTCAGCGTGTCATCGCCTGGCAGGATGTTGTTCATTTCGTCCTTTGGTTCGTCGGATCGAAATGTCAGTCGGGCAGCAAGCTCCACATTTCTTGGAAATGCTTTCACGAATGAAGGGTCGGCGGCGCTAAGCTCCGGCACCAGCCTGAATTCGCCGCCTCCGATGTTCTTGATTACCCGCGCGACGCCAATATCATCCCGCGCCAAGAATCCTGACAGATCGACCTCGTACGAGCCATCGGGAAGTTCTTTCTCGACCGAACCCATCCAAAGTGCCGAGCTTGGAAAGCTGTGATCGGTTGTCTGCTGTTCGGCTGGATTGCTCGTGATGAACTTGCTGTTCTCAACCTCGGCAATGACCTTCTTGCCGATCCGTCGAAACGCGAGGATGCGCGAGTTGCTGGCTGCTCCGAAATCGAGCTGGGTTGGAGCGGAACCGAGACCCGTCTCGAGCTGGCTGATGTAGATAACGCGCAGCGAGACGCCATCCTGAGCGGGTTTGGGCAAAGTCGCGATGATCTTGCCGCTCTTGGCGTCTGATTTGACATCAAGCAGCGACCTTTCCGCATTGATGGTCGCAGACTTGGGAGCGAGCGCAAGTGCGGGCCGAGCCATTGTCATCACGAGTGCGAACGAAATCGAAGACGCAAGCAACCAACGGCGCATCAAGAACCCTCCCGGCGAGATCCTCGGACGGTAGCAGCCGCGCAGCGTCTGTCCACGCTCTTGCGTCGCCAAGGTCGACGGGCTCAAAGCGTCTCTCATGGCAATATTGTCGCTGCAGAGCTCAAGCAAATGTGACCAGTTGTCGACGACGATCGCGAAGAGCGTGGCATGACCGTCCGGCCTCTGTTCGTGACCACCCTTTACGAAGCGGACGTGCCGGATCTCGACCTCAAGGAACAACTCGCTCATTCGGTTCGCGCGCTTGCGACCGAGGACGATGCGGGGAGGCGTTGGTCAAAGGCGAACCACTATCCGGGCTATACGAGCTATGCTTCGCTCAATGACCTTCCGCGCCGGGATCCCGCTTTCGCTCGTCTCGCGAAGATCCTTGCTCGCCATGCCGCGACTTTCGCGCGTGAGTGTGCCTTCGATCTAGCGGCAAAACCAAGGCTCGACAGCCTGTGGGTCAATGTTCTCAGAGGCACAGGACACCATGCGGGACACATCCATCCGCGAAGCATCATCTCTGGGACATTCTACGTCGCCGTCCCGAAGGGCTCGGGCGCAATCCGTTTCGAAGATCCGAGGCTCGGGCTGATGATGGCTGCCCCGCTGCGCCGATCGGACGCGCGCGACGACCTTCGGTCATTCATCACGGTCGAGCCTCGGCCAGGATTGTTGTTGTTGTGGGAGAGCTGGCTTCGCCACGAGGTTGTTGCGGGTTCGTCACGCGAGGAGCGCCTCAGCGTCTCGTTCAATTTTTCCTAAGGCTCGGTTGGTGCTCGAGACTCATCCAGCCTGAAGAATAATCCAAGCTGCAGACTTTCGGCGATTCGACCGGCCTTTTCGATCACGCCAGCTGCTGCTCGCTCATCCAATGTCTCGCGTGCCGTCTGCGCCCAGAGCTCCAGCCAGCGATCAAACATCGGCGCACGGATCGCTTCGCGGTGCTTGAGATGAACGGCCATGGGATTACCCTTGTACCGCCCGCTCGTGAGCATCACCGAAGACCAGAAGGCGCTCAGGCGTTCAAGGTGCTGAGGCCAATCGCCGACGGCTGCATTGAACACCGGACCAATAAGCACATCGTCGCGGACCTTGGCATAGAACCGATCAACCAGCGTCGAGAGGTGCTCATCGCTCAGCACTGATGAAGGATTAGTCGTTAATTCCACATTTTCCTCAAGGTTTCGTTCCCGCCGCATTACTCGATTGCAGGCGTTCACTCGATGCGCTCCGATACACCGCCTAAGTCGTTCATATTGGGTCATTTTCAAGACTCAGAGAAGACTGATCAGATCCTTACGCCAATGAATCACTCGGGCGATCTTCTCAAGCGTGATTGGAACGATCAACCAGTGTGACACGGCCCGGCCGCTCATGCGGTTTAAGGTTTCGTCAAATAGATTACGGCCCGGCACACTAGGGTTTGAGCGATCGCCAACCGGCCTTTCATTCCGCCAATGCAGCCGCTAAGCGCCTGCGCTTTCCCCAAAACGGAGAATCCATGGGCTTCCGCTGCGGCATTGTTGGCCTGCCGAACGTTGGCAAGTCGACGCTCTTCAACGCATTGACCGAAACCGCTGCTGCGCAGGCGGCCAACTACCCGTTCTGCACGATCGAGCCCAATGTCGGCCGGGTGGCTGTTCCGGATGAGCGCCTCGACACGATCGCGAAGATTGCGAAATCTGCCCAAGAAGTTGAGACGCAAATCGAATTCGTTGACATCGCCGGCCTCGTGCGAGGCGCATCTAAAGGCGAAGGGCTCGGCAATCAGTTCCTTGCAAACATCCGCGAGGTCGACGCAATTGTGCATGTCCTTCGCTGCTTCGAAGGAGGCGACGTCACTCACGTCGAAGGCCGAGTGGATCCTGTCGCCGACGCCGAGACGGTTGAAACGGAGTTAATGCTCGCCGACCTCGAAAGTCTCGAGCGACGTTTGCCCAACCTCCTCAAGAAGGCTCAGCAAGGAGACAAAGAAGCAAAGATCGAGGCGTCGGTGCTGGCGCAGGCACTCGACCTTTTGCGCGCTTCGAAACCCGCCCGTCTCACGCAACCAAAGGATGCCGAGGAAGCAAAGGCGCTGAACCGTGCGCAACTGCTAACGGCAAAGCCCGTCCTCTACGTCTGCAATGTTGAGGAACAGGATGCAGCGACGGGTAATGCCCTTTCGGCGCGGGTCTTTGAGAAGGCCGCAGCCGAGACGGCGCGAGCAGTGGTCGTATCGGCCGCGATCGAGGCGGAGATTGCTACTCTTGCGCCCGACGAGCGCGCAGCATTTCTCGCCGATCTCGGCCTTCACGAAACTGGCCTCGCACGCGTGATCCGAGCCGGTTATGAATTACTGGGACTCATCACCTTCTTCACGGCCGGTCCCAAGGAATCGAGGGCATGGACCGTTCGAAAGGGCGCGAAAGCCCCTGAGGCCGCAGGCGCAATCCACAGCGACTTCGAGCGAGGTTTCATCCGCGCTGAGACGATCGCCTATGAAGATTATGTCAAGTGCGGCGGCGAAGCCGGTGCACGCGACGCGGGCAAGCTCCGATCGGAAGGCAAGGAGTATGTCGTTCAGGACGGGGATGTGATGCTCTTCCGCTTCAACGTCTAGGAAGCGCGAACCAATCGCTCGACAGGCGTTAGAGTAAGCAACACCCACAACATGCCGAACGACCAGCCACCAATGACGTCGCTCGGCCAGTGAACTCCAAGCATCACCCTGCTGGTGCCGATAAGGAATGA
>DASRBJ010000070.1:0-2622 GCA_035653695.1 Sphingomicrobium sp. | reverse complement strand
TCAGCGTTAGCGGATGTTCCACGTCGAGCGCTAAGGTGCAATGCGGCAATCGTGCTTGCCCGGCGCAATCTTCTGGATCAGTGCCGCGCGGGCATTCAAAGGACGAGCAGTGACTGAAGCATATATCTGTGATTACGCGCGAACGCCGATTGGCCGCTACGCTGGAGCACTTTCTCCGGTTCGCGCGGATGATCTTGCGGCGATCCCGATCAAGGCGCTCATCGACCGAAATCCGGCGCTCAACTGGGACGAACTCGACGACGTGATCCTCGGCTGCGCCAACCAGGCGGGTGAGGATAATCGCAACCTTGCGCGTATGGCCGGGCTCCTCGCTGGGCTTCCACCGAGCTCGGGCGGAGTGACCCTGAACCGGCTCTGCGGGTCTGGGCTTGATGCCGTGGCGATGGCTGCGCGCGCGATTCGCGGCGGCGAGTCTGACCTCATCATCGCCGGCGGAAGCGAAAGCATGAGCCGCGCCCCGTTCGTCATGGCAAAGGCGACCAGCGCGTTCGATCGAAACGCCGAGATGTACGACACCACGATCGGGTGGCGTTTCGTCAATCCCAAGATGAAGTCGGCTTATGGCGATGACACGATGCCAAGCACCGGCGAGAATGTCGCACAGGAGTTCAACGTCAGCCGTGATGATCAGGACGCGTTTGCGTTGAGAAGCCAGCAAAGGGCCGCCGAGGCGCAGGCGAACGGGCGTCTTGCCGCCGAAATCGTCGCGGTCGAGATTCCGCAGCGGAAGGGCGATCCCGTCATCGTCAATCGCGACGAGCACCCGCGAGCGACGAACCTTGAAGCCTTGTCCAAGCTCAAACCGATCGTCAGGCCCGACGGCACGGTCACGGCGGGGAATGCGTCCGGCGTCAACGATGGTGCCGCGGCAATCATTGTTGCGTCAGAGGAGGCAGCAAAACGCAATGGCCTCACACCACGGGCACGCGTCCTCGGTGCCGCCGTCGCCGGCGTTCCTCCTAGGATCATGGGCATTGGCCCCGCGCCTGCGTCGAAGAAACTAATGGCGCGTATGAAGCTCAATATCGCCGACTTCGACGTAATCGAGCTGAACGAAGCCTTCGCGGCACAGGCGCTTGCCGTACTTCGTCAGCTTGGGCTTGCCGATGATGCGCCACACGTAAATCCCAACGGGGGCGCCATTGCACTTGGCCACCCGCTCGGCATGTCTGGAGCGCGGCTCGCACTCACCGCGACCGAGGAGCTCAAGCGGACCGGCGGCAAGCTTGCACTCGCCACCATGTGCATCGGGGTTGGCCAGGGCATCGCCTTGGCAATCGAACGTGTCTAGCTATGGACAAGGATGAGGGACGCTCATGAAGCTCCGTTTCTACGGCAGACTCGCCGAATTGATCGGAAGCGAAATTGATGTCGAACAGCCGGCGCGCTGTACGATCGCCGAACTGCGTCAGAGGCTCATCGATGAACATCATCATGCTCGAGACGTGCTCTCCAATCGGCGCGTTCGAGCGTGCGTGCGCGACGCACTCGTTGGCGATGACCACGTTATCGCGGAATATGAGACTGTCGAGTTCCTGCCTCCTGTATCAGGCGGATGATTCATGGAGCCGAAACAACGAAAATCGGGAGCTCTTCATTGCGCGGAATAGACGAAAAGCTTGCCTTCGATCCGCTGCGCATCGCAATCATGACGATCTCGGACACGCGAACCGCAGCGACGGATGCGTCGGGGGCACTACTCGTCGATCGATTGACCGCGGCTGGCCATGTACTTGCTGGAAAGAAGATCGTTGCCGATGATATCGACGCGATCCGTGCGGAGGTTGCCGCCTATGTCGAGGATCCAACCGTGGACCTTGTCATATCCACCGGAGGAACCGGCTTTGCACCGCGCGACGTGACGCCGGAAGCGATCAGGCCCTTGCTGCACCGCGAGATGGATGGTTTTCCGGTGGTCTTTCACCAGGCGAGCTTGGGTACGGTCGGGATATCAACGCTCCAGTCGCGCGCTTTCGCCGGTCAGATTGGTGACACCTTCATCTTCTGCCTTCCAGGTTCTACCGGAGCCTGCCGAGATGGGTGGGACCTGGTTCTTGGCCCAATGCTGGACAGTCGCTACCGTCCCTGCTCACTTGCATCGAATATTCCGCGCCTGAGGGATCGGAACGAATGAACGATCTCACCCACGTTGACGATGACGGTAAGCTTCGAATGGTCGACGTGTCCGGCAAAGCGACAACGGCGCGCCGAGCGACGGCAACGGCAAGTCTGCGCTGCGCCGCGACGACTCTTCAGCAGGTTCGATCTGGAACCAACCCCAAGGGTTCGGTTGTGGCTGCGGCAGAGCTTGCGGGGATCATGGCCGCGAAGCGCACGGCAGAACTCATTCCGCTGTGCCATCCACTGCCTCTCACTCATGTGCAGCTCCGCATCGCGGTGGACGAACAGCTGCCCGGATTTTCGGTTTCCGCGGAGGTTCGCACGAACGGCGTCACTGGCGTCGAAATGGAAGCACTGACCGCGGTTTCCGTTGCCTGTCTAACGCTGTTTGACATGCTGAAGGCCGTCGATCGCACGATGGTAATCGGCGGAATTCAAGTGACGTCGAAGTCCGGCGGACGATCGGGCGAATGGCGAATG
>DASRBJ010000069.1:0-2137 GCA_035653695.1 Sphingomicrobium sp. | reverse complement strand
GTCGTCGGCCAATCCTTTGCGGGTCACGGTTTTGACGGCACCCTCGAGCCGTCAACCTGCGTCAGGATCTTCACTGGCGCGCCGGTCCCGAATGGCGCGGATCACGTCATCATCCAGGAGCTGGTCGATTTCAATCGCAATTTCGCTTCCATCAAAGAACAGCCGCTCGGTCCGCCATTCATTCGAAAACGCGCTTCGGATTTCGCTCGCCGAAGCGAAATCCTAGCCAAGGGAAACATCCTTGATGCACGTGCTCTGGTAGCTGCGGCCGGCGGTGACATCGGATTAGTCGAAGTATTCCGCCGTCCGAGGTTGCGGGTCGTCAGCACTGGCGATGAGCTGGTTGAACCGGGAAGAGCGTCGGAGACAGGCGGCGCGGTCCCTGACAGCGTCTCGCTGGGCATTGCCGCGTTAGCGGAGGAATATGGAGCGATTTGCATCGAGCGGCTTCGCTTTGGCGATGATCTCGAGCTCATTCAGTCCGCCGCAACGGCCGCGCTCGAGTCGGCCGACGTCGTGGTGCTCGCGGGCGGTGCATCGGTCGGAGAGAAGGATTTTGCCAAGGAGATGTTCGTTCCTCTTGGGCTTCAGCTCCTCTTTTCAAAAGTGTCGATCAAGCCCGGGAAGCCGGCCTGGTTCGGCACCGTTCGCGACCGTTTAATCGTTGGAGTTCCTGGTAATCCCACATCCGCTCTCGTGACCGCGCGGCTCATCCTCGCGCCGCTCCTCGCACTAATGCAAGGGCGCGACATCGGACACACACTCGACTGGAGGCTGGCGCCTCTCGCGGCACCGCTTCCTCCTAGCGGCGATCGCGAGACCTTCCATCGGGGATTCATTCGCGATGGCAAAGTCGAGATTCTTCGTTCCGACGATTCCAGCGCTCAAAAACTGCTAGCGAAAGCGAGCATTCTCGTTCGGCAGAGGCCACATTCACCGGCGCTTGAGAAAGGAATGGTGGTCGACGTCCTTGATTTCTAAATTGTCTTGCGAGCGAGCAGTGAACGCCGTGCCGTGCGAAAATCCCCGCAAGAGCTTTCTGCAGGCGCTCTTATTGTCCATCATCAAGAACGCTCACGGCACCAGATCGTGAGTGCCAATCACTCGCCTTTGAACAATGTGCCAGGCCGACTTTGTTCATTGACCTCGAGCGTGAATATGTCCGGCCTCGCATAATGCCCGACAACGTCCAAGTCGTAGCGAGCGCGAATGAGGTCGTCCGTGTCGATTTGTGCGCACAACAATCCCTCATCGCGATACATTGGTCCCGCGAGCACATCGCCAAGTGGTCCAACGATCATGCTGCCGCCGCTTATGAGCGGCCGTTCGGAATCCCATTGATCAACTTTCTTCCCGAGCGCCGCGGGTGATGGCTGGACCTGGCAGCAACTGACGACGAAACAACGTCCCTCGTGCGCGATATGGCGCATTGAGCTTTGCCAGATGTCTCTTTCGTCAACCGTTGGAGCGCACCAGATCTCCACTCCTTTCGCGTACATTGCGGTCCTGAACAGAGGCATGTGGTTTTCCCAGCAGATGGCGGCGCCAAGCCTGCCGACCGCGCTCTCCACGACGGGCATGGTTGAGCCGTCTCCCTGGGCCCAGATCAGGCGCTCCGATCCCGTCGGCATGAGCTTTCGATGCTTCGCGACGAGGCCGCGATCAGGATCGATGAACAATGCCGTACAGAAGAGCGATGATCCGCACCGCTCAATGACGCCCACCACGATGCTTGCACCCGTGCGCTTACTTAGCTGCGCAAGCTCGGCAACTTCGGGGCCAGCAAGATCGACAGCATTTTCGAAGTAGCGAGCGAAAGCCTCGCGCCCTTCGGGCATTCGGTAGCCGAGACGCGTGCCGAAGCATTCTCCTTTTGGATAGCCGCCGAGAAGCGCTTCCGGCAAAACGACGAGCCTTGCTCCTGCCGCAGCTATGTCGCGCTCGAACTTGAGCACGCTCGACAGAGTCGCAGCCTTTCCCGCGTAGTCAGACCCTATCTGAAGTGCTGCAACCGTGAACTTTGGCATCGGGCGGCTATTAGCGTCGAAGCACAAGCAAATGAAATCGGGCGACGTCAACACGCGTGGCGCTGTACCGATTAGTCGTGTCCTGATTCAGGTACCGACGTTCTGAAGTT
>DASRBJ010000068.1:0-3285 GCA_035653695.1 Sphingomicrobium sp. | reverse complement strand
CTCCCGCTCGCCCGTTTCGATCGCGTGAATGGTTTGACGCGCCCGGCCGGCCTGACATGGCCGCGCTCTATCTCGAGCGCTACATGAACGATGCATTCACGCGAGAAGAGCTGCGTAGCGGCAAGCCGATCATCGGCATTTCGCAGTCCGGTTCCGACCTCGTCCCATGTAACCGGGTTCACTTGAAACTGGTCGATCGGATCAAGGCGGGAATACGTGATGCCGGCGGGATTCCAATGGAATTCCCAATGCATCCGATCTTCGAGAATTGCCGCCGGCCAACAGCGGCGCTCGACCGCAATCTTGCCTATCTGGGACTGGTGGAAATCCTAAACGGCTATCCCATCGACGCAGTCGTTCTCACCACCGGTTGTGACAAGACGACGCCAGCATCGATCATGGCAGCTGCAACGGTCGACATTCCAGCGATCACCCTTAACGGCGGCCCGATGCTTGACGGCTGGCACGACGGCGAAATGGTTGGTTCGGGAACGGTCATCTGGCGTTCTCGTCGGCTGCTCGGTGCAGGGATAATCGACGAAGAGGAATTCATTCGCCGCGCAAGCGATTCGGCGCCGTCGCTTGGCCATTGCAACACGATGGGCACGGCTTCGACCATGAACTCTATCAGCGAAGCACTGGGCATGTCGCTGCCCGGACAGGCTATGATTCCCGCGCCGTATCGAGAGCGCGCGCACCTGGCGTATGAAACCGGAAAGCGCATCGTCGCGATGGCCTACGAGGACCTTCGGCCATCAAAAATCCTCACGCGCTCGGCGTTCCTGAACGCAATCCGGCTCAATGCGGCGATCGGCGGCTCGACAAATGCTCAACCGCACATTGTCGCAATGGCGAGACATGCGGGTATCGAGCTTGGCAAGGGTGATTGGATGGAGCACGGATACGACATCCCGCTCCTCGTCAACATGCAGCCCGCGGGTGCGTATCTCAGCGAGCGTTTCCATCGTGCCGGTGGGATTCCCGCGGTAATCTGGGAGCTTATTCAGGCGGACAAGTTCGACGGCTCCGCACTTACCTGCACCGGTCTTTCGCAGGCGGAGAATGTCGCGGGCAGGGAGGCAAAGGACCGCGACGTCATCCGACCATTCTCGAAACCGCTGAAGGAGCGCGCCGGCTTTCTGGTGTTAACGGGCAACCTGTTCGATTTCGCGATCATGAAAACGAGCGTGATCGGCGACGAATTCCGGCTGCGCTACTTGTGCCGCCCGGCCCACGAAGGAGTGTTCGAAGCGCGCGCAATCGTTTTTGATGGTTCGGACGACTACCATGCGCGGATAAACGATCCCTCGCTCAACATCGACAAGGATTGCATCCTTGTCATTCGCGGTTCCGGTCCGATCGGCTGGCCTGGGTCGGCCGAAGTCGTCAACATGCAACCCCCCGATGCCCTACTCCAAGAGGGGATCACGAGCCTTCCGACCTTGGGCGATGGGCGACAATCGGGAACGTCGGACAGTCCCTCTATCCTCAATGCCTCGCCCGAGAGCGCAGCAGGCGGTGGACTAGCCTGGCTACGCACCGGCGATGTGATCCGGATCGACCTCAATGAGGGAAGATGTGACGCGCTCGTGAGCGAGGAGGAGATCGCACGTCGTCGGAGCGACGACGGACCAAGCGTCCCGCCAAGCAACACTCCGTGGGAAGAATTATTCCGCGAGAAGACGGGCCAGCTGTCGACAGGAGGAGTCCTCGAGTTTGCCGTCAAGTATCGCGCAACCTCAGACAAGACTCCCCGGCACAATCACTGAACGGGAAGTTCAAACACCGGTATGGGGAGCAGGTCGGCGTCGTACGAATTTACGATCGGGTAGTCCGCCCAGGCGTAGCGCACGCGCGCTATGGGACGATTGTCCGAGCTGATGACAAGCTTGTTTCCTGCCGCTCGAGCATCAGCATAACGGCATGTTCCCGCACCGTTGCCGCAGAGCTCCACAGCATTAGCCGTTGCGCCGCTCAACGTCTGGAGTGTCTTGGTGAAGGTGACGACGACGTCTGGTCCTTGGCGGACGGCGCTGACTGGCATTGGTCCGGTTGTTCCTGCGTCGCGATACACCAACGCGTGCGCCGCAAGAGCAAGCCGCCGGCCGACTTCTTGTTTGTTGGCTGGGTGAATATCGTTCGGTTCTCCAAGGTCGATCGCGCTTGCGAGCGCCGTGCGCGGATCACGTTCGACGGCCATGCGCTGTTCGTTGATCAATGCGGCCCAACCGCTCTCCACCGGCTGCGATACTGGTTTGCCCCAGCCGGCAAGCCCGACAATCAAAAAAGGCAGGTTCGAGTCGCGGAACTGCGCGCGCCAATTCGCCAACAAGCTCGCAAGTCTCCGATCATATTGGGCTTTTCCGACGTCGGCCTCGCCTTGGTACCAAGCGACGCCTTTGATCGCGAGCGCTTCGAACGGCTTGATCATTGCGTTGTAAATGGTCGACACGCCCGACGCATTGCTCCACGGGGGCACTGGGGGATCACCGACCTTGTCGGCGATGCGCGAATATTGCCAACCGGTGGCGAGCGGCCTCGAGTGACCATCCGCGAACGTCAGTCGGAACTTGTCCGCAGGACCGGCAAGTCCACCCGTTCCCCAGACGTTGCGAACGAAGATCAGGACTTCGTTACTACCTTGCCGCAACAATCCTGCCGGGATCTTGTAGCTCCGCGGGTTTGCGGGATCATTTGCGCCTCCGACGGGACTGCCGTTGACGAATGTCTGGTCCATGTCGTCGATCGCGCTCAGTGAGAGCGTCGCGCCCTCCGCGGCTTCGGCGCTCGTTAGAGTGACGCGTTCGCGCATCCACGCCGATCCGATCCACGCCTTCCATTCAGGACCCCAATTGTCCCAGAAGCTCAGCGAAGGGACCGGTTTCCAGTTCAAGCGGTCACTTGTTTTCCACGGGACCTGATCCGCTTGATCGCCGGTCCTTGAGCGCCACCAGCGCGCCCATTCATCGCCGAAGCGAAGGATCGCCTGTCTCTCGTCACGGCGGTAGAGATCGAGCATCAGCGCGGCATCTTCATTGCCGCTCGACCGTGCAGCGCCTTCACTCATCCATGCACGGATCGGCGTTCCGCCCCAGCTATCATCAATTGCTCCGACTGGAATCTTTTCGCTCTTGCGTAGGTCTCGGACGAGAAAGAAACATGCGGCCGAAAAGTCGCGCGCACTTTCCGGCGTCGAAACCTGCCACGACGGCCTCTTCGTAAACTGTGCTTGCGGCGCGTTCGCAAGTTGTTGGGGCACCTTCATAAGACGCAAGTCCGCGTCCG
>DASRBJ010000067.1:0-2955 GCA_035653695.1 Sphingomicrobium sp. | reverse complement strand
CGAACTGCCGAATGTACGGCAGGGCTTCGACGAGCACTCGCGCGGTCTTGTCGGGGCTCAGCAGAACCGCTTCATTGTGATCGGGCTTCATGACGTCTTGCTATTTTCCTTGATGTATCCTGGTCCAAGATCGATCCCGATCATTCGCGCGGTGCCGCGGCCATGACCAAGGTGCACCTCGATTTCTATTTCATCGCCCATCATGTGCTCGGCGAGCGCCTGACCATCATGCTCAATCCCGACCCCGCCTCTCGCAACGGCGATGCCGCCATAGGCGACAAAGGATTTTTCAACATCGAGATCGACGCGCGTAGAACCTGCGGCTGCCATCAGGCGTCCCCAGTAGGGATCACCGCCATACCAGCTGCACTTGACGAGGTTGTTCTCGACGATTGCTTTTGCCGCGATGCGCGCGTCCTCGTTGCTTGCTGCGCCACTCACCGTCAGATGCGCCATGCGCGTCATTCCTTCGGCATCGCGTGCCATCTGCAGCGTCAAGTCCCGGCAGGCTGTCAGAACCGCGTTCGCGAATTCCTCGTGGTCAGCCTTTCCTCGTCGTCCGGATGCAAGAAGGATTGCCGTGTCATTGGTCGACATTGCGCCATCGACGTTGAGCGTATTGAAGCTTCCATCGGCCGCGGTCTTTAGTGCCTTGCGCATCACCGACGTCGGCACGTCAGCGTCGGTCGTAAGAAAGGCGAGCATGGTTGCCATGTTCGGCGCGATCATCCCGCAGCCCTTGGCCATTCCGCCGAGAACGAACGTCGACCCTTCGACCACGACCTGCTTGGTCTTGTGATCAGTCGTCAGAATGCCCCGCGCGGCATCATCACTTCCCTCGACGGATAGCTTCTTGGCAAGCTTGGGAACGTGCGAAAGGATCGGCTCCATCGGAAGGGGCGTTCCGATTATTCCCGTCGAACAGACGAGCACGTCGGAGTTCGCGATCGCCAGCGCTTCACCAGTTGCTGCGGCCATCCGCTCGGCGTTCTTGTAGCCCGCCAGCCCCGTGCCGGCATTCGCATTTCCCGAATTGATAATGATCGCGGCCGCGCGCCCGCCATTTGCCGCAAGCGTTGCGCGGTCAAACTCGACCGGCGGCGCCGCAAATTTGTTCTGCGTGAACACGGCGGCGCAAGGAACGGGCTTCCGATCGTCGGTCGCAATAAGGGCCATGTCGAACTTCCGCCGCTTGATCCCGGCATGACAGCCGGCCGCGACAAAACCTTCCGGAGCCGTGATGCTCATGGGTAAACTCCGATGGTTGTGAGCCCGGCCGTCTCTTGAAGCCCGAGCATCAGATTTGCGCACTGGATCATCTGGCCCGCGGCACCCTTGCCGAGGTTATCGATCGCCGAAAGGACAAGAACTCGGTTCGTTCGCTCGTCGTAGCGGGCGGTGAGCTGAACTCCATTTGAGCCGCTCACCCACTTGGTCGCTGGCGGCTGTTCGGTCACATGAATGAACGGCTCGTCTGCATAGGCTCGGCGAAGGGTTTCGAGCGGGTCGCAGCGACCGGCTGCCTCGGCGTAGCAGGTCGCAAGAATCCCGCGGGTCATTGGCACGAGATGTGGCGTGAATAGCACCGTGCCGCCGATCGCCATCTCCATTTCTGCCGTGTGGCGGTGGTTCAGAAGACCGTAGGCCGAAAAGCTTGCGTCGACCGTGCTGAAGGACGTTGCTTCCTTTGCCTCGCGTCCGGCGCCGCTGACGCCCGAGGCGGCATCAACGATCAAGGTCTCCCGCTTGACGAGGCCGGCGTCGACGAGCGGCTTAAGAGCAAGGATCGCGGCTGTCGCATAGCAGCCGGCCGTTGCGACCGCCTTGGCGATCGTGATGGCTTCGCGATTGAGCTCGGGAATGCCGTAAACGAACCGGTCGAGAAACTGAGGCGCCTGGTGGGCATGGCCGTACCAGCGCTCGTAGGAGCCAGCATCGTCGAGCCTGAAGTCAGCACCAAGATCAACGAACGGAATGCTGCGCTCAAGGATCGCGCCCGCCAGGCGCTGGCTTTGGCCGTGCGGGAGAGCGGCGAACAGGAGGTCGATTCCGTCGAGCGCGCTTTCATCAAATCGTGTCACGAGCTCGCCGGGATAGGCAGCCGCGAGGTGCGGATGCACTTGCCCGAGCGGCTGCCCAGCCCGGCTGTCGCCGAACAGTCCAGCGGCGCAGAATTCCGGATGCGATGCAATGAGCCGCAGGAGCTCAGCACCAACAAATCCCGATGCGCCGAGAATCGCCGTCCGAATCATGAGCGAGCCTATCCACGCGATTGCATTTTTATGCAAGCATATGCATAATCATGCGATGGCCGATTTGAAGGACAGGCGCCAGCGTGCGATTGCCGACCTGATCCGCTCCAATGCGCTTGCGAGCCAGGAAGAACTCGCCGAGCGCCTCGCCGCGCAAGGGTTCGCCGTTACGCAAGCGACCATCTCGCGTGATCTTGAACAGATTGGCGCGGTGAAGATCCGCCGAGAGGGTCAGTTGAGCTATGCACTTTCGGGCGAGGTCCCTCGTGGACCGAACCCGCGCCTTGCCGCGGTGTTCCGCGAGTGGGTGCGCTCGGTCGAACCTGCCGCCAGTCTCGTCGTAATCAAGACTCCGCCCGGTTCAGCGCATCTCGTGGGCGTTGTCCTCGACCAGTCCGAGCTCAGCGAAATCGCCGGCACCATCTGCGGCGACGACACCATCTTTGTCGCTTGCCGCGGGGAAGCCGAAGCAATTGCTCTCTCGTCGAGGCTGCGGGGCGAGCTGCAATAGATCGTCGCGTCAGTAGCGTCCGTAACGGCCCCGGACGCTGTCGATCAATTTGCGGCTGTCGAACCCCACGCCGTCCTTGAAGACAACGAGGACTTTCTCGATGTCGCTGATATCTTTCGCGGGATTTCCTTCGACGATGAAAAGATCGGCGTCTCTTCCAGGAGCAATCGACCCGATGCGGCTTTCGAGGCC
>DASRBJ010000066.1:0-5365 GCA_035653695.1 Sphingomicrobium sp. | reverse complement strand
CGTCGTCGCCTTCTCGATCCTCGTGCAGGGTCTCACCATGCCATGGCTCATGCGACGTCTTGATCTTCTAGGTGCCGAGGATCGGACGGCGAGTGTTGCCGCGAACCAGACGTAAAGCTACGCGCCAAAGAGTGAGCCTGTTTCCCGAACCGCTGCGTATCCCGGCATTCCGCGCATTCTGGCTGTCCCGTCTCACCTGGACGATCGGCAGCCTCTCGATGGTGATCGTCATCGGCTGGCAGGTTTACGATATTGCGCGCCAGACAATGGGCCTCAAGGAAGCGGCGCTTCGGCTTGGAATAATCGGCGTTGTCCAATTCATTCCGTTATTTCTCCTGACACTTGTCACCGGCTGGACAGCCGATCGGCTCGACCGCCGACGGATCGCGCGCGCGGCGGTTGCACTGGAACTTTGCTGTGCGGCCGCCCTCGGCCTGCTCGCCTGGCGCCATCAGACGACGCTCGCCGCACTTTACACCGTGGCAGCACTTCTCGGCGTCGGACGGGCGTTCGCTGGGCCGGCGCTAAGCGCCTTGGCTCCCAACCTCGTCCCCCGGGAGATCTTGCCCCGTGCAATCGCCTTATCATCGATCGCCTGGCAGACCGGCGCGGTGTTGGGTCCGGCACTTGGGGGGTATCTCTACGCCTTCGCTCCTTATGCGCCGTACGCGACAAGCGGTGTGCTTTTTGCCATTGCTTTCCTCAGCCTGCTCGCGATCCCGCCTCTTGGACGAACCGCGATCGATCGACGGCCGAACCCCTGGTCACAGATGGTCGAAGGGCTCAAATATGTTCGTCACAATCGGCTCGTCCTCGGCGCGATCAGCCTCGACCTTTTTGCTGTTCTCCTCGGAGGAGCAACAGCGATGTTGCCGGTCTTCGCTCGTGACGTTCTCCATGCCGGTCCGGAGGGTCTTGGGCATTTAAGAGCCGCGCCGGCCATTGGCGCAACGCTCACGGCGGCCTTCTTCTCGGTGCGGCCGCTGAAACATGATGTCGGCTTGAAGATGCTTGGAGCGGTCGCAGTATTCGGTGCGGCGACGATCCTGTTTGGGTTCTCCCGATCAATGCCCCTGTCGCTGCTCTGCCTTGCACTGCTTGGATCAGCGGACATGTTTTCGGTCTATGTTCGGCAATCGCTAATCCAACTCTACACGCCCGATGCCATGCGCGGACGGGTCGGCGCCGTCTCGTCGCTCTTTATCTCGGCTTCGAACGAACTCGGCGAAGCGGAGTCGGGGTTTGTAGGCGCGGTGATTGGACCCGTTGCCGCCGTGATTGCGGGCGGTGTTGGCGCGATGCTCGTCGTTTTACTCTGGTCATGGTGGTTTCCCGAGCTGCGGCTTGCAAAAAGCTTTGATCCACCCGATTTGCGCACCGCACAATCGCAGGAGAGCTGAGCCATGAAGGCCGCGAACGTCCTTGAGACCATCGGCAACACACCGCACATCCGTCTGAATCGCCTGTTCGGCAACCGCGCGGAAGTCTGGATGAAATCCGAACGCGCAAATCCCGGCGGATCGATCAAGGACCGAATTGCTCTTGCCATGATCGAGGACGCCGAGCGCAGCGGCAAGCTCAAGCCCGGCGGAACGATCATCGAGCCAACGTCAGGAAATACAGGCATTGGCCTTGCAATGGTCGCAGCAGTGAAGGGCTATAAGCTGATCCTCGTCATGCCGGACAGCATGAGCGTCGAACGACGAAGGCTCATGCTTTCCTATGGCGCCCAGTTCGAGCTGACGGATCGCGCCAAGGGAATGAAGGGCTCGGTCGATCGCGCAAACGAGCTCGTCGCCGCAACGCCAGGAAGCTGGATGCCGCAGCAGTTCGACAACCCGGCGAATGTCGACGTTCATCGGCGCACGACCGCGCAGGAGATTCTGAGGGACTTTGCCGACGATCCCCTTGACGCCATCATCACTGGCGTCGGAACCGGCGGGCACATCACGGCATGCGCTGAAGTCCTCAAACCCGTCTGGCCCAAGCTCAAGGTGTTCGCCGTCGAACCGGCGCTTTCGCCTATCCTGAGCGGCGGAGCGCCTGGCCCTCACCCGATCCAGGGTCTCGGCGCGAATTTCGTGCCGAGCATTCTCAACACTGAAATTCTCGACGGGGTCATCGATGTCGATGCCGAGAAGGCGAAAGAAATGGCACGGCGTGCAGCGCGCGAAGAAGGATTGCTCATCGGCATTTCGTCGGGCGCGGCGCTTGCCGGTGTCGAGCAAAAGCTCGCCGACCTCGGCGAGAGGCCACGAATCTTGACCTTCAACTATGACACTGGCGAGCGCTATCTGTCCGTCCCGGATTTCCTTCCCGCCGAAGGTTAAGACGACGCTAACCCTGTTCGTTCGGGTGGCAGTTAACTCGGAGGTCTAAGACTTCAACCTAAGTCGCGCCGGGTCGTCCATCCGCGACATCAGGTGGGAGCCCCATGCGTCGAACAATCTTCCGCAAGCCGCCGGAAGTGGAACTGCAAGCGCCGGCACGCGCCCGCGCCCAGGAAGCGTTGCTTTTTGATCTTCGCGACCACAGCGAGAGCTTTGACCTCGCACTTGCCGAGAGACGCCTCGGTGCCTGGACATATGCGCCGTGGCTGGTGCTCGCGGGGCACGTGTTGATTGCTGCGAGTTTTCTCTTCCACGCGCCAGTTCCAAGCACCGCAACGGCGGCTGGGATTGTTGCACCGCTGATTGTCTCGATACTCCTCGACTGCGCGGCCGGCGCGCTCATGCTTTTCTGGCGAAAGCTGCAAATGGCGCCGCATACGGTGTGCCGACTCATGTGCGGCTATCTTGGTACGACGGGGGGATTTTGGACGCTCGCGTGCATTGCAAGTGGATCGCTGAAGTTCGCAGATCCCTCGCTCGTCACGGTCGCAATTTGCGCCGGATTCTTCATTCGCTCGATTGTCGCCCTCCCCGGCCCCTCTCTCGCGATCGTCAATGCACTCGTTGCCTTTGCAACCACAGTCTTGTTTCCGCAGGCCCCGCAAATCACGTTTGCAATCGATGGCATGGCGTTGCTGATGGTCGGATACAGCGTGCTCACGACCCAGAAGACGCTAATCGCAGGCCGTCGGCGGCTGGCAATCGAATGGCAGGCCAAGAAGGCGCTGAATTTCGTCGACGAGTTCGAGAACAGCGGCCGCGGCTGGTTCTGGGAAACAGACGCGCTTGGAACCCTCTCCTACGTCTCGGGACAACTCGCTGAAGACTTCGAGTGTGAGCCACAGGCGCTGCTCGGGCGGCAATTCACTGACCTCGTATCGGTCGATAATGGCTCGGAGGCGATTGAGGAAGGAAAGACCCTCGGCTTCCATCTCTCGGCACGCTTTCCTTTTTCAGATGTCGTCGTGCGGCCAGCAAGTCAGCAGGACGTCCACTGGTCCTTGTCCGGCAATCCGATCTTCGACGAGCGCGGACGTTTCCTCGGGTTTCGCGGAATCGGCACCGACCTTACCGAGCAGCGAAAATCCGAACGTGAAATCACGCGCCTCGCGCGCTTCGATTCGCTGACGGGGCTTCCGAACCGGGCGATGATGCGCCAGACGCTCGACGAAGCACTTCGCAACGCGGCACACCGACAGAAGGGCTGTGCGCTGTTCATGATCGATCTTGATCGGTTCAAGAACGTCAACGACACGCTTGGTCATCCGATCGGCGATGCACTCTTGCGCCAGGTTGCCGACCGATTGAAATCGGTGATGGGGAACCACGGCCAGGTCGGACGGCTCGGCGGCGACGAATTCCAGGCAATCCTTCCCGGTGCCGTAGACATCGGTCTTCTTGAGTCGCTTGCAAGAACGCTCATCGAGCAAGTCTCGCGGCCATACATGATTGAAGGCTACAAGGTGACGATTGGTGCCTCAGTCGGCGTTGTCATCGGCGATCCCGGACGAGCAAGCGCCGACGCGCTTGTACGCAACGCCGATCTTGCCTTGTACGCCGCCAAGGGTGCCGGGCGCGGCAAGCACTGCTTCTACGAACCTTCGATGCACAGCGAAGCGGCCGAGCGGCAGCTGCTCGAAAATGATCTCAGGCAAGCGATCGAGCGTGGCGAGCTATCGGTTCATTACCAGCCGATCGTGCGAACCGCGGGCGAAGAAGTTTCAGGGTTCGAGTCACTTGTACGATGGCAGCATCCGACAAGAGGACCGATTTCTCCCTCCAAGTTCATCCCGCTCGCGGAAGAGGCGGGGCTCATTGCCAAGATCGGCGAATGGGTGCTCCGGACGGCACTCGAGGAGGCTGCCCATTGGCCTGATCACGTCCGTGTCGCGGTCAACCTGTCGCCACTTCAGTTCAATGACCCCAACGTTGTCGGCATCATCTCGACGCACCTTAAGGAAACCGGCGTTCGAGCCGAGCGGCTCGAGCTCGAGATTACCGAAGGCGTTTTCCTTGCGGATGGTGACTCGACGGATGACACGTTCGCACGCCTGAAAGAGCTTGGCGTACGGCTCGCGCTTGACGACTTCGGCACTGGCTACAGCTCACTTGGCTACTTGAAGAAAGCTCCGTTCGACAAGATCAAGATCGACCAGAGCTTCGTTCGCGGAGCGGCGTCAACAATCAACCGGAACGCGGCGATCATCCGGGCGATCGTAACGCTCGCGGAAACCCTCGGCATGGATACCTGTGCTGAAGGCGTCGAGACCCACGACGATTTGCAGCTTATCCGCGAGCTCGGCGTCAGCATGGTGCAAGGCTATATCTTCGGGAAGCCAAGCCCCGCTGAAACGGCACGCACACTTGCGAACACCGTCACGCTCGAGGCCGATGGGTTTGCGCGCGTTCGCGAACCTCGCCATCGGCTAATGAGGCGAGCGCTGGCCTCGATCGGCGGTGAGACGATCGAGCTAAAGATGCGCAACATCTCGTCGATGGGCGCTCTTGTCGAATGCGACGTCGCATTGAGCCCTGGTACCGAGATGACCCTCGACATCGTCGGCGCCGGACCGGTGCGCGGGATCGTCCGCTGGGCCCAGGCAGGAAGATTCGGCCTTCGATTCGACTACGAGTTCGATCTTGGCCGACTTGCGCCCAAGAAAGAAAAGCG
Source organism: Sphingomicrobium sp. (assembly GCA_035653695.1). Classification (GTDB taxonomy): domain Bacteria; phylum Pseudomonadota; class Alphaproteobacteria; order Sphingomonadales; family Sphingomonadaceae; genus Sphingomicrobium. The sequence continues at coordinate 304 of DASRBJ010000066.1, read as the reverse complement.
TGTCGACAATCGTCTCTCAGGCTCGAGCTATTCGTCGCAGCGTGCGATTGGCTAGCGCCCCGCGAACTGGCGCGCCTGTTCTCGATCCTTGCCGTAGAAATCGTCGAAGTAGACGATGGACGTCCCGCTGGGCACCGCCGTCAGATAGGTGATGTAAAGCGGGACTGGCGTTGGAAGCTCGACCTTTTGCTCCGGTCGAGCGCCCGCTGTCCGCGGCGCGTGGCCATTGAACAGCCATCGGGCAAAACGCGGCGCGTCCTCAAGACGGACACAGCCGTTGCTCTCGAGCCGACCAGCGTCTTCG
>DASRBJ010000065.1:0-10618 GCA_035653695.1 Sphingomicrobium sp. | reverse complement strand
GCATGTTCTTCATGACGCAAGCCGCAAGACCGCACCTCAAGAAAGGCTCCGCCATCGTCAACACGACATCCGAGACGACTTACGAAGGCTCGAAGTTGCTCCTTGATTATAGTTCGACCAAGGGCGCAATCGTCGGATTTACGCGCTCGCTCGCAAAGAACCTCGTCAAGGAAGGCATTCGGGTAAACGCCGTAGCACCCGGACCGATCTGGACGCCGCTCAATCCATCCGGAGGACAGCCGAAGGAAAAGCTCCCGGAGTTTGGGAAAGACACGCCGATGGGGCGGCCCGGCCAGCCGAACGAGGTCGCGCCGTCATTCCTGTTCCTGGCCTGCGAGGACGCAAGCTACATGACTGGACAGGTGCTTCATCCGGATGGCGGGAACACAACGTCGAGCTGACGCGCAATTCGTTGCCGGTGATCGCTCGCGATCACGAAGGGTCATTGGCTTAGCGGCACTTTTGGGGGCAGGCGGGCGAATTCCCGAACCCGGCGGCACTGCGCGTTCATTCCGCCAACTGACCCGATCCGCGCGCGCGAGGAATTTAAACTGTCCATTTCTGGACACGGCGACCGTCCAATTTCCGCAACGGTGTGGCAATTTCCACCAACAAATGGCTTGAGCTTGTAGCAGTATTTGCCACTCGCGGTCGGTGGGCATTGGAAAACAATGCTTTTTTTGAATTGGCACGCACCTTGCACTTACCTTTTGCGTGGACCCGATCGTCGGGCCCAGACACTAAGCAAGGGGATTTACGATGTTCACGACTGCTTCCATTCGCGAGACGGCTACGATTATCGCTGGTGCGTTCCTGTCGGCATTGGTGCTTGTTTCCGCCGCGACTTCTCTTCCAATCGCCTAAACTTCAAATTGGAAAGCAAGTGACAATGACTGAGCGCTTCATGATCAACCGTGGCGACGCCAAGTTGATGGGCGTCGCCGCTGGGATTGCGGATTATTCGGGACTTGATCCAACGATCGTTCGACTTTCACTCGTCGGCCTAACGCTACTGACGGGGCCGGTGATGGTGTTATTTTACGTGCTCGCTGGGCTGCTCGCGCCGCGTCGATAGGCGCGAGCAGTTCTTTCCAAATCCGTACCACATGTCCATGAGCGCATGGGTGCGCGACCCTTTCCATTTACAGCGCTTCATCGAGGCCCAAGAGCGGGTTTACGATGCCGCACTTTCGGAACTTTCCGCCGGTAGCAAGCAAAGCCACTGGATGTGGTTTATTTTTCCGCAGCTCGCTGGCCTCGGCCGCAGCTTCGAAGCAAGCTTTTTTGCGATACGGTCAATCGACGAGGCACGTGCGTATCTGCGCCATCCAGTGCTTGGTCCGAGGTTGCGCGATTGTGTCCAGGCGATCCTCCCGTGGGCGGGATTGCGCACGCCTGAACAGATTCTTGGAGAAGTCGATGCGCGCAAGCTCAGATCCTGCTTGACGCTTTTCGATCATGTGGAGACTTCGAGCTTGTTCGAACAAGCGTTGATGGTGTTCTTCGATGACAGGGATCAGTCCACTCTCGCATTGTTGAACGCGCCCGAGTAATTACCGCACCTACGAGTTTCTTTCTGGCTTATGACGGAGACCGCCATGCGCAAGCTAATCTTCGCAATTGCAGCTGCAAGCATTGCCGTTTCACCCGCTCTTGGCGCGCTGAAGGTGGGCGAAAAGGCGCCCGACTTCACAACAATGGGAGCCGTAGGCGGCAAGGAATTCAAGCTACACCTTGCTGAGCAGCTCAAGAAGGGCCCGGTTGTACTCTATTTCTTCCCGAAGGCATTCACGAGCGGGTGCACGGCCGAGGCGCACGCATTCAGCGCTTCGATCGACGATTTCAAGAAGGCCGGCGCACAGGTCATCGGCATGTCGGCCGACAACCTCCAGACACTTCACGACTTCTCGACAAAAGAATGTCGAAGCGCTTTCCCCGTTGCGACGGCCTCGCCGGAAATTCAGAAAGCCTATGATGTCGCCTGGGCCGCACACCCGGGCATCACCACGCGCACTTCCTACGTGATCGCGCCAACAGGGAAGATCGTCATGGTGCATGACGATCTCGATTACAGCCAACATGTCGCCAAGACACTCGCTGCGGTAAAGGCGCTCAAATAGCGCGACATAACGGCAGTTAATGTTGCAGACATGTAGCGGTCATTGACGGTCGTTATCTCCGAGCGCTCGCCCTTCGGGCACTAACAAGGGGAAAGCGTCATGAAATTCAGAACCGGCATGATGATTGCAGCAGGCGTTGTCGCGCTCGCGGCGTGCAACAAGAAGACTCCTGCGGAAAACCAGGCTTCGGAAATTCAAGCGAATGCCGATAATCAGGCGCAGAACGTGACCGCCGCCGGGGAAAATGAAGCGTCGAACATCATGAACAGCGCCGAAAACAAGGCGAATGCTGTCAAGAACGAGTCGAAGAACGAGGCGGCCGATATCAAGAACGAAGGCGCCAACGAGGCCGCTGCTGTGAAGAATTCGGCATCGAACGCGAGCGACAATACGGCCGCAGCAAAGAAGAAGAAATAACATTCACGCGAGAGCACGCGTTGAAGACGGGAAGGGCGTCCGGCAACGGGCGCCCTTTTTCTAATCCCCTAATTGTCAGCGGACGCCTTGGCCACGAACTTGTTGAAACGGCTCTCACCTTCGCCATGCAGGAACGCGACGTCGCTTTCATCGAACACGCGGAAGAATTCATCCCAGCTGATCCGCTCCAGCCGCTCATCGTCGTTGCCGCCTGGCTCATCGAAATCGATTCTTAGGACACCACCTTCGCGTCCCGTGCGAACGATTGCCGGATGGCCCTTGTGACGTTCAACCCATTTGCGGATCGTTTCGTGATTTGTCGTTGTCTGCGCGCTCGACATCAGTTTCCTCCGTGGATCATTCCCTACGTCGCTGCGGAAAATGTTTGGCGTGTCGGCGCGGTTCCTCCTTCGGCGCACGAGCCGAGTGAATCAGCACTAGGAACCGAATTCAGCGGCAAGCGCTTTGCAGCGGCCAATCGACCAAGGGGAAGGAAAGCCCATGAAAATGACAACCAAGCTCGCGATCGCGACCGCTTTCGTGGCGCTAGCCGCCTGCGGAAGCAATAATAACGCCAACAACAGCACCGACATGAACGCCGGCACGGATCTGAATTCAACCAGCACGACCGACATGAATGCGACGGACATGAATGCCGGCGCGATGAGCGACATGAACGCCTCCGGCAACACCGACCTTAATGCATCGGGCGCCTCGTCAAATGCTGGCGGCAACGCGTCGGGCGCGAGTACAAATAACGCCATGTAATCCGGCGAAGAGCACGCGCCGGAAGGGCGTCTGCTAAGATGGCAGGCGCCCTTTTTGTCGTTGATCTCTGCCAGGGCAATTAACCGGAATTTGCCGCCGAGAGCCGCCTGTCGTTCACCGTAACAGCCGGCCGCCCAGCCGATAATGCTGCCACTGGTCGGAGCGGTGGGTGTTTTTACTCATTATGGACAGAGTAAATCTTACCCGAGCGAGCGCATTGCCAGCGATTGCCGCGGCCCTTGTGCTAACCTCAACTTCAGCCGCTGCCCAACAGGCCCCGGCGACGGATACGAGCGTTGATCCGCCGACCGCGTCCGTACAGCCGGTGCAATCGGTGCAATCGGTGCAGTCGGCGCAGCCGACCGACGCCCAGCCCCAAGCGACCGACGCGAATAGTCCGCCGCCGATGACAGGCAATGCTCCCGATGTGTCCGCATCTCTGCCTGTTTCCGAAAGCCAAGTGAAGTCCGCACCAGTTTCACGCCATCTGAAACAGCCTGCAAGAGCAACGACCGCGTCCCAAGTGCGCCCGGATCGCGCGAACTTTGCGTCGCGCGACCTAAGCGGAACACGAGCAGCGACGGCGGCACAGGAGCCTCAGCGTGGGTCGCCGACGTCCGCGTCCGTGAAGCCGAAGATCAACTTGGCCTCGACGGCTACAGCGCCGCAGCCGGCCGTTCGCCGTGCGGCTACGAAGCACGACAACACGGTGCCGATCGCCGCCGGCGGCGTCCTTGCGCTGCTCGCGATTGGCAGCGCGGCGGCAGCCGTGAACCGCCGGCGACCTGACGAGGAACAAGAGGAATGGACCGGCGAAAATGAGATCGATCCTATGGCTGACGCCGGAGATGTCCATGACGAACGCCTTGCGCCGAGCACGGCTGATGAAGAGCAGCCGGTAATAGTCACACCGCCGCTTTCGGCATTCCGCTGGTCGAGCAACCCAAGTCAAGACGACCGAGGTTCGGACGAACCCCTGGTCGAGAAGGACGACCGCCAAACGGGCGAGACCTGGGTGCAGCGCGCCTATCGCGGTCCGAGTCCGCTCAACCCATCCGTATCGCTGAAGACGCGCCTGAAGCGCGCCGCCTTCTTCGACAAGCGCGAACGCGATGCTGCCGCGGGCCGTGCCGAGCCGGTCGATCCATCCGCAGGGCTTCCCGAGCGAATGATCGAAGATCAGGACAACGAATTCGCCTGATTTAGCAATGAAGGATGTGCCGCCGGCTGTTCTCGGCCGGCGGCAGCCGTCAACCTAAAATGCCGTTTGCTCCGATTGCTCGAGATCGGCCTTCATAAGCTGCTGCATCTCTGCGCGCTGGTATTCCGCGTAGCTGTTCTTCCCGCTCGCATAGAAAGCTTTAAGGAAGCTTAGATCCCACCGAGTCAGCGTGAGCGGGACTGCACTGCCCATTGGTGCATCAATGATATTGAGAATGGTATCAGCGTTCTTGTCCAAATATTTGGGTTCAGTGCGAACAAGGGCGCGCATCGCGACATAATCGGCAAGCTGCGTCGTCGTGAGCCCCGAAAGTGCGCTCCTCTGAACGACCACAATTGCAAGTTCGAACTGATGACGAGCCGAAGGGTGCAAGCGCCCCTGCGGTTCGGTGGTCCGCTGCAGCGCCATTACATCGGTGGTTGCAGCAACGATGTCATTCCCGATCGGGCGACCGTCAGCCCAGGTCGCCCCCTCGAATTGCCACACCGCAACGGGATACGGATCATGTTCGAGATCGTGGACCTCGAACGTGCTCCAGTCCGGCGGGAAGTATTCAGGACGCAGCTTTTCAAGCTTTTTCAGCAGCGCGTTCTTGTCGTTGGTTACGATGAGGATGATGTTGGCATCGCAGGGCTTCGTTGCGATCTTGAGACCGGCAGCGGATGCGACACGCGCAATACGCGCGATGACAAGTGCTGCCGGTTGTGCGGCTAGCCCAGCCACTGCCGGGCATACGGGAGCCTCGAAGCGGCTAAGTTGGCCGCGAACCGGGGCGGGCGTCATCTCGTGGATGAAGTCCCGTATCTGCTTATCACGGTCATGCACCCCGCGAACAACGATCGGCGCCGATTGCAATGGCACTTGGGCATGAGCGGAGCTTAAGTGGATGGCAGCACTGCAGAGCACCACACAGGCAAGCCAAGCACCACGCATTGGAGTCGCTCCCTTGGACGAGAAGGAGATCGCGACCCGAGTAGGACGCGGACTACGGCGGCTCAACAGAACAATCGCCTCTTTAACGGTTTCTAAGCACCACCGGTGCACAATCGCGCACGGGTAAAGCAAGCGGAGTCGGAAATGGGGGCCTCGGCATCGGGCATGAAGGCAGCGGACAAGCCCGCTGCGGAATCGCTCCTGACTGCATTCAAGGCCCTCTCCGCTGCTGAACGGCGGCGTCACGCTAGCGTTCTCAACTATTGGCTGTCGGTGCGCGGCGACAAGGAATTCCCACCCTTGCACGATCTCGACCCGCTGGAACTTTCCGACGCTGGACCAAGCTCGATCCTTCTCGAGCTAATCAGCGGAGGGCACGACGCAGAGATCCGACACCTTGGAGAGGCATTGCGAGAGGAAGCATGGCCCGAGCGGATTATCGACGCCCCCAATCCGTCGGTGCTTTCCTGTATCGCCAAGAAGCTGCCGATTGTCGCCATTAGTCGCGATTTTCTCGCCTTTGAGGATGAATATGAAACTCAAGGAGCCAAGACTCGCTGCTCGGTAACGCTCTTGCCACTAAGCGCTGGCGGTGCGTGGGTTGACTATGTCTACGCGCTCGTAAGCGTCGAGCAGGTCGACGCGAAGGCAAAGTCGGCAACGCCGCAAAAGGCGAAAGAAGCCCCACTCGAAATCGAGGCGGAATCGCCATCCGACGAACCGCGCGATACCGAAGAGTCACTAGCGCCCGACGAAAATCAAGAAGGAGCGGGCGAGGGCCTTTCCGACGAATCACTTCAAGAGCCGCAAGCAAGTGAACCGCAAGTCGCCGCTTCTTCTCAAGAGGAAGAAGTTCCCGATGTCGCTGCTCGCGGGAAAGAGGATGAAGACCGTCACGAAGAGGACGTACTTCAACCCGCGCGTCAGCCCGCACCCAAAGCTACACCGGGCTTTTCGAAGCTGCTCGACAGCCTCGCGGGATTGACAGGCTTCTACGGGAGTCACCCGGTAAAAGTTCAGCCGATCGTCGAACAGCCGAGCGATGAAATTGCCGGTGAGCTCGAGGACGAGTCATCCACCCAAGAATCACAAGAAGCGGCTTGCGAAGACTCGGCAGCGGAGGAAGCGCTGCGTGAAGAGGGTAATGATTTCGGCACGAGTGAACCACTCGCGCCGCAAGAGGTCACCGCAGAACATGCCGGTGCGGAAGCTTCAGTTTCATCGGAGGGATCCTTGCAGAACAAATTATCGCAGGTACGGGCGAAAACGGATGAAGCGCGGATGGCACGGCTCCGAGCGAATTCCGCTCTCTACGAAGGCCTTGGTGCCGCTTATGATTTCGCACTCGACGCGGAAGAAGCGCCGGAAGAATATCTGCGCCTAGTCGAGGCCCAGGGTCTCAAAATCCAGCTCCGTTCTCCCATGAAGCCGGTGGTGAAACTCGCCTTCGCCGGAATGTGCGACGAGCCGACAATTAAACAGCTCGAGGCGGTTCTCGCGTGGGCATTCGAACAGGAGTTGCCTCGTGGTGCGCTAGCGGAAAGGATCGAAGCTGCGGGCGGAATCGCCGCCATTCTCAGCCCGGAGTCCAAGGCCGCCTGAGGGCCGTCGCCTGCGACGAGTAAACTTGCCCTCGCTCCTAAGTCCGCTTGGCCGGCTCGGCGCCGCGGAGCGCTTCAACGAATGAGTCGACGGCGCACTTGCGCGAAAGCTCGGCAAGAATCGAAATCTGCTCGTCGGTCGCGGAGCGTGCCAACCAGTGCGCTCGGCTCGCGATGCTGCGCAATTCCTTGATCGCTGCCTCCGATAATTGCCCTTGGTCAGCGAGAAGCTTTTCGAACACGGCATCCGACAAAGGACGCTCGAATTCGAGGCCGATAAATTCCTCACAATGCCAGACGACGCGGCAATATTGGTTCTCAAGGCCTGCGATGCTGAGCCACACCCAGGTGCCGTCCTCTACGGGCGTGGTACACTCGATGCGGCAACCGTGGGTAGACATGTCTATGACGCGCGCCCGAACCCGTCCATTGCGCTTGTCACGCATGGTGGCGCTAAGTCGAAGCCCAAGCCGTGCGACGCGCCTCCGGTCCTGCTGAGTCTTCGCAGCTTCTGACATTGTGAGTCCTACCCCACATGCCTTCTGCTGCTCAAATGGTGAAAAAATGGTTGTGATCAGGCCGGCATCCGCCTGAGAAAACGATCACGCCACGCGCCCGTTACCTGCTCACTGGCTCTTCAACGGGCGTGTTTTCTGAGCGGCTCCTGTCGAGCATGGCGGATCGTCGAAAGCGGCTTGCCAGGAGGATCCCTTTCCCAATCAGCTTTCGCTCGCACGAATGTAGATTTCGCCACCTTCCTCGTGAAATCGGCGGCTCATTCGTGCCATTCCGACGTCCGTTTCATCGTCAGCGGCAGCCGAACCGGTCACGGCGGGCTCATTGCCGCCGAGTGCGGCTGCTTCCGTCAGCCTGGCGAACTCCCTTACTTCCTGCGTGATCTTCATCGAGCAGAATTTCGGCCCACACATCGAACAGAAGTGCGCGGTCTTCGCGCCTTCGGCGGGCAGGGTCTGGTCGTGAAATGACTCGGCGGTCTCAGGATCGAGAGAGAGGTTGAACTGGTCGCGCCAACGAAATTCGAACCTGGCGCGACTTAGAGCATCGTCGTGCAGTCTTGCGGTCGGGTGACCCTTCGCCAGATCCGCGGCATGCGCGGCTAGCTTGTAGGTGACGACACCAGTCTTTACGTCCTCGCGGTCGGGAAGCCCAAGATGCTCCTTAGGTGTGACGTAGCAAAGCATCGCCGTGCCGAACCACCCGATCATCGCGGCTCCGATCGCGCTTGTAATGTGGTCGTAACCAGGAGCGACGTCGGTAGTAAGTGGTCCCAACGTGTAAAATGGGGCTTCGCCGCAGCTTTCAAGCTGCTTTTCCATGTTCTCCTTGATCTTGTGCATCGGTACGTGACCGGGGCCTTCGATCATCACTTGGCAGTCGTGTTGCCAGGCCTTTCTTGTAAGTTCGCCGAGCGTGTAAAGTTCAGCGAACTGCGCTTCGTCATTGGCATCAGCAGTGCATCCGGGGCGAAGCCCGTCGCCAAGACTGAACGCAATGTCATAGGCTTTCATTATCTCGCAGATTTCATCGAAGCGCTCGTAGAGAAAGCTCTCCCGATGGTGCGCGAGACACCATTTCGCCATGATCGAGCCGCCGCGACTGACTATCCCAGTGACTCGCTTGGCAGTGAGGGGAACATAGGGCAGACGGACCCCGGCGTGGATGGTGAAATAGTCCACTCCCTGTTCCGCCTGTTCGATAAGAGTGTCGCGAAATATTTCCCAATTAAGGTCCTCGGCTACGCCGCCGACCTTTTCGAGCGCCTGGTAGATTGGAACAGTGCCAATCGGCACGGGTGAATTGCGAATGATCCATTCGCGCGTGTCGTGGATGTTGCGCCCGGTCGAGAGGTCCATGACCGTGTCCGCGCCCCAACGAATCGCCCAGACCATTTTCTCGACCTCCGACGCGACGTCCGAGGCGACGGCGCTGTTGCCGATGTTTGCGTTGATCTTGACGAGGAAATTGCGACCGATTGCCATCGGCTCGGTTTCCGGATGGTTGATATTGGAAGGAATGATCGCTCGGCCGCGAGCGACCTCGTCGCGGACGAACTCGGGAGTGACGAAGTTCGGGATTTCGGCACCAAAGCTCTCACCGTCGCGGTTATGCTCGAGGGCGACCTCTCTTCCGAGATTCTCCCGGACCGCGACATATTCCATCTCAGGCGTGACGATTCCGCGCCTCGCATAATGCATCTGCGTCACGTTCATGCCCGGCTTCGCGCGAAGCACTCTCTTTCGGACATTCGGAAACGGTTGCACGCCGCCGCTCCGGTCGGGGCCAAGCTGCCCGTTGTCCTGCGGCCGAACGTCGCGCTGCGCGACCTCCTCGACGTCGCCCCGGCCTCGGATCCACTCGCGGCGAAGTTCCGCCAGTCCGGCCATGATGTCGATGCGCTTTGCCGGATCGGTATAAGGTCCGCTCGTATCATACAGCACAAGTGGGGGCTCGCCGCTCGACGGCTCGAGATCGACGGCGCGCATCGCGACAGCAATTCCACCGCGCGCGTCGACATAGATCTTCCGAGAACCTCGAATCGCGCCGGTCGTCACCTTGAGCTCCGTTCGAGCAGGAATATCGGCCATATGAACTCCTCTTCCTCCGCCGGTGTCAGCCGGATCAGGTTCAATGGGTTGCTCGCTCGTGCGAACCTCTCAAGCGCCGATCATCGCTACCCCAGGGTGACAGGAGCCATAGGCCGGTGCGGAGCCAGGCGCCAGTCCGCTGCGTTCCGCTTTCATGCACGTCATAGAAATTTTCCTGCCGGTGCGGCGCAATGACGGATCACTTCAGCCACGCGGGGTCTTGGGCGATATCCGGGCCGAACTGGTTGAGAAGTTCGGGGGACTTACGGCTTATTCGCGCGCCCCGGCGGACGGCTTTTGGCAGAGCGAGGAAGGCCAGGTCGAGCAAGACGCAATCGTGGTCATCGAAGTCATGACCGAAGAGACGGACCGACAATGGTGGCGCGACTTCCGAGCCCGCCTGGAGAAACTGCTGGAACAGCAAGCAGTGTTAATCCGCAGTTCCGCCGTCGAGCGATTGTGAAAATCATTTGTGCCGACTTGCCGCCGCAAGCTCGGCCGGCGTGACAATCCCGTCGTGGTTGGCGTCGAGGTGGTCGAACCGAGCGGCCTCCGGACCGCGGAACTCGTCGGCGGTTATCTTTCCGTCATGATTGCGGTCGAGCCGCTGAAACATCTGGTCGGGAGTCTCCGTCGGATGAAGGGCCGGCTGAATGGCCATGAATTCCTTGAGGCTCAGCACGCCGTCGTGATTTGTGTCGAGCTGCCTGAACTTCGCCTGCAGCTGCTGTGCTATTCGTGCATTCGCGATCCGCATCTCACGCTGGAGCTCGGCCGCGACCTCGTCTTTCGTAATCTTGCCGTCGTGATTGGAATCGATCTGCCGGAAACGTGCATCGACGGTTTTCATGTAATCAGCACGCTTGATCGGTTTTGGAGCCTGCGGTTCTTGCGCGCCAGCCACCGCGACCAGCAGAAAAGTCGCGGGCAAAGTTGCTGCAATAAGCAAGG
>DASRBJ010000064.1:0-2897 GCA_035653695.1 Sphingomicrobium sp. | reverse complement strand
GCCATCCTCGACGTACTGCAGTCGGCGCTGAATGCCGGCGTCACGGGATTCATGTGCACGACCCACGACACCGTGGGTGCGATCGCCGACGAAGTCCGCGCGAACCCCGACACGTGGAACGGATTCCACTTCTATCCGGGCATGCCCTACGCCCACAAATACGCGAACGCGGTGACCGAGCTCGGCTATTTGGGCGCGCTCAAGAAGTTCATCCCCGCCGGCGGCATGGTCGACACGCTGACCCGCGGCACCCGCGCGGTCCTGGGCAAGGACGTCGAGTCCGTCATGGCAATGCTGGTCGATGCCGAGATGAAGATGTTCGCCGGTCTGGAAACGCCAGTCGTCTTCCTCCAGAACGTCGTCACGGACCTGATCCTCGGCCTCGGTGCGAATGAGGTCTTCGCCAGCTTCGCCGCTTACGTGAGGCGCCGCTACGATGCCGAAGCCGGCTTCTTCACCATGAACTTGCCAAAGCTGCTTGAGGCGCTCCATTCCGCGGGCGTCGAGGAGCCCATCGTCTGCGCCAATGTCAACAAGGCGGGCTTCAGGATGAGCGGCGGGATCGAAGGCTATCGAGAGGCGGCGGCGAAATATCCGGCGCGGGTCATCGCGATGTCGGTGTTCGCCTCGGGCGGAATTGCGCCAAGCGAGGCGATCGAGTGGGTGACGAATGAGCCGTATGTGGAATCGATCGTCTTCGGCGCATCGAGCCGCGGCAATATCGAGAATACCGTCGCGCTCATCCGCGAGTTTGACGCAGCGAGGACCGAGCGCCCTCTCACCCGAGCAGGCGACGAGCCAAGCGCTGCAGTTTCGGCGGCACCCAATCATTGACGAGGTGATGACGACGAATTTGCCAATCAGTCTTGTCGTCGCTGCCGGGACGCGCCTGAAAATTGGTGGTTCGGCGCGGTAGGGCCGCGAGTCCTTCTTCGGGGGCGGAATAATAATAAGTGGCGATCGATCGGCGCGACCGTTCCGGCGGACAGGTCAGCGGCTCCGGGTGGCCATGGAAGCTGTCGAGGTCAGTGCTGAAAATGACAGCTCGGCCCAGGATGGGTTCGACCCGGACCACACACTCTTTCATTTCCTTGTCCCAGAGCTCCAGCTGACCACCATATTCCGGCGCCCACTCGTCGTTCAAATAGACGAGCAAATTCAGCTTTCTTTCGAGCTTCAACCGCGAGTGGATGTTAAAGTCTGCATGAACGCCAAGGTGGCCGCCGCGCTTCGTTTCATGGAGGCCGCCTCCTTCGAAATATGGGTCAGAGGTCAATCCGCCAATTCCGGTCATCTCTTCAAGGAATACAAGGAAAGCCTCGCCGTTGAGCTCGGCGAAGAGATTCCTGACTACCCCCGATGAGACTTCCTGCGGATTGAACTGGAACTTCAATCGCTCCTGGTCGCGATCGAAGTAGCTCTTGTGATCACTCGACGGGAATTCGGCGACTACCTTTCTGAGGACATCGGGGTCGAGGAAATCATCGATGACGATGTGCGGAAATGGCGCTGCGCTGCGGTAGCGTTCCGAAAGAGCTTGGCCCAACGCGCGGCATTCACCGGCATCGAACGTGAGATAGTCACTGATTCTATTCAGGTGCAGCATTCCGCTATTGTACAAGGGCGTCCTCTCAAGCCAAGCTGGCGCATGGTCTCCTGCAGTCGGAAGTCGCGCATTCGTTCGAATACGGGACAGCTCTTAAACGCGGATCGCGGAACCGAATGGATCCGAAGAAGGGGAAGTCGCACAGGCATTGCGCAAGTCGACGCAGTCACTCATCCCTGATTAGAGAAAGATGACGGCCAGCCCCCGCTCCATCAGTGCCGAGCGCCATCGTGCCGGACATATGATCGATGTCCCGGTCGCTGCGGTGATCGTGAATTACCGCACGCCCGAGCTGATCGAGAAGTGCCTGGCCGCGCTGTCCGGCGAGAGGGCGCTTTTGCCGGGCCTCAAAGCAGTTGTCGTCGACGGAGCCTCAGACGACGGCTCGGCGGAACGACTATCAAAGCATGTTGCCGGTCCCGAGTATAGCGCTTGGGTCTCGTTTCTTCCGCTTCCAATCAACGGTGGCTTTGCCTGGGCCAACAACGAGGCCATCGGCCGACTGCTTCAGCAGCCAGAGCCGCCGCAGTTCATATATGTGCTGAACCCTGACACAGAGGTTCAGCGCGGAGCAGCTCAGGCACTCGCGACTTATCTCCTCGGTCACCCGCGGGTCGGTGCCGTGGGAAGCCAGCTTCTCGATGCCGACGGGTCGCTGACGGGGAGCGCTTTCAGATTTCCGACCTTGCGCGATGAGTTTTCGCGTGGCGCCCGTACCGGCCTCGTTGACAGGATCTTGAAGGTTTCGCCGATTGCGATCGAAGCATCCGAGGCGCGGGAGGTTGACTGGGCTACCGGAGCGAGCGTGATGCTCCGCTCAGACGCGCTGCGCGAGGTCGGCCTCTTCGATGAGGGATTTTTCCTCTACCATGAGGACATCGAACTCATGTGGCGCTTTCGAAAAGCCGGGTGGGGCGTTGTGTTCGAGCCGGCGAGCCGAGTGCGTCACGTCGGGGGAGCGGCAACGGGGGTTCACAGTCGCGGATCGCCGCAGCCGGTCCAGCCGAGAAGGCCCCGCTACTGGTACAGATCGCGCGCGCGCCTGTTTGCACTCAGCCGCGGCCGGGCAAGTGCGATGCTAGCTTATGCCGCATGGTTCGGCGGCTACTCCATATGGGCGCTGAGAAGGGCAACAGGCCTGGGGGGAGGCGCGAAGCCATTCTCTCACCAATTTAGAGACCACGCGCGTTATGCTCTCCCTCGCCACAGCGACGGAATTCCAGCCGTTCGAGCCTGGAACGAGCCGAGCCACCAGCCGGCATGGATGGAACGGGGCTGGCTGTGACGAGAA
>DASRBJ010000063.1:0-3762 GCA_035653695.1 Sphingomicrobium sp. | reverse complement strand
ATGCCGCCAAGCGTTCCGATCAATTGCGTCGCTTCAACCGGAAATAGGATGGTCTTCGCGTTTGGTGAGCGCGCAAATTCCGTGACCGCATCGACATATTTCTGCGCGACGAAATAATTGATGGCCTGTGCGCTTCCCTGCTCGATCGCGTCGCTCACAGCCTTGGTTGCTGTTGCTTTCGCTTGGGCGGACCGTTCACGAGCCTCCGCTTCGCGAAAGGCGGCTTCGCGCGCGCCCTCAGCGGAGAGGATCGCGGACTGCTTTTCACCTTCGGCCTTGAGGATTGCCGACTGGCGCAAGCCCTCGGCCTCGAGAATCACGGCACGCTTTTCCCGTTCCGCCTTCATCTGCCGGGTCATGGCATTGACGATGTCCTGCGGCGGGCGAATGTCGCGAAGCTCGACGCGCGTGATCTTGACGCCCCACGCCTCGGTCGCATTGTCAACGACGCCAAGGAGACGCGTGTTGATCTCGTCGCGCTTCGACAAGGTTTCGTCGAGATCCATCGAGCCCATCACGGTGCGCAGGTTCGTCGTCGAAAGAGCGGTAATGGCGGTGTAGAGATCGGCAACTTCGTAAGCAGCCTTGGCCCCATCGAGAACCTGGAAGAAGACAACTCCGTCGACCGCAACCATCGCGTTGTCTTTGGTGATGATCTCCTGACCGGGGATCTCAAGGACCTGTTCCATCATATTGATCTTGCGGCCAACACGATAGACGAATGGCGTGATATAATTGAACCCGGGCTCCGCCACGCGAACGAAGCGCCCGAAGTGCTCGATCGTGTAGCGATAGCCTTGGCGTACAATGGTCACTCCAGTCATGACATAGATCAGGACCAGTGCAGCGACGGCAATCATAAATATTGTTAGCATCGGTCTTTCCCACTCCCCCTCGTTCGCGGCATGATGCGACGGTGATGGCTGTAGCGGAAGCGAAAAACGACAGGACGGTGGACCTCTTTGCGGTGAGGTCGATCCTCTTCTTGCCCGCGTCGAACCCGCGCGCGATTGAAAAGGCGCGGCAAGCAGGCGCTGACTTCGTCGTGCTCGACCTTGAGGACGCGGTAAAACCAGACGACAAATCGCAAGCACGCAATTCAGCTCTCGACGCGGTCGCGAGCGATTGGCCGGTACCGGTCGCCATAAGAGTGAATGGTGTCGGCACGAAGTGGCATTCGCTCGACGTTGATGCGGTGGGGCGATCGAAGGCTGACTTCGTCGTCGTTCCCCGTGCCATTTCGGCGCACTTGGTCTCCGACCTTGCAAGCACCGTCAACAAGCCCGTGCTCGCGATGATCGAAACCGCGGCGGGCGTCCTTGCATCATCGGAGATCGCGGGCGCCGCTGCGGGGCTGATTGCCGGCACCAACGATCTTCGCGCGGACCTGCGCCTTCCGCTTAGTGGACCCCGCAGCGCCATAGCGACGTCCCTTCAATTGATCGTCCTTGCCGCGCGCGCCGCGGGCATTGCCTGTTTCGACGGCGTATTCAACAAGCTCGACGATGCGGACGGGTTCTTGCGTGAGGCAAACGAGGGGCGGGAGCTCGGTTTTGACGGAAAGAGCCTCATTCACCCAGCTCAGATCGGCCCCTGCCACGCTGCATTCGCCCCAAGCACTGCCGAGATAGAACGCGCGCGTGAGGTGGTAGGAGCATTCCACGGCGGAGCGGAACGACTTGGGAACGAGATGATCGAGCGAATGCACGTCGAGGCGGCGAAACGGGTGCTCGAGCGCGCACGCAGCTGAGCCGAAGGCTTGGCGAATCGCTGTTCGCCTGTCATGGGCCGATATGGCCCAACTTACCGAAGTCGCTGAAATACCGCTCGGACTGACGTTCGACGACGTTCTCTTGCAGCCGCTCGAATCGTCGGTTCTGCCGAGCCAGGCCGATACGCGAACGCAGCTTACTCGCGAGATTCCGCTTCACATTCCGGTTCTTTCGTCGGCCATGGACACCGTCACGGAAGCCGACATGGCAATTGTCATGGCGCAGCTCGGCGGGATTGGCGTCCTCCACCGCAATCTCACGGTCGATGAGCAGGCGGCAGCCGTCCGCCAGGTCAAGAGGTTCGAGAGCGGAATGGTGGTCAATCCGATCACGATGACTCCTGACCAGACACTCGCTGACGCGCTCGAGCTCATGAAGAGCCACCGGATAAGTGGCATTCCGATCGTCGAAAAGTCCGGGAAGCTTTGCGGCATCCTTACCAATCGCGATGTGCGATTTGCCGAGAACCCGCATCAGCGGGTGAGCGAACTCATGACGAGGGACAATCTCGCGACGGTTCCCATCGGCACCAGCGAGACCGAGGCGCGGCGCATCCTCCATCAACGGCGCATCGAGAAGTTGCTCGTGGTTGACCAGGACGACCATTGCGTCGGGTTGATCACGGTCAAGGACATCGAGAAATCGGTTGCGGCGCCGTTTGCCACGAAGGACGCGGAAGGCCGCCTCCGAGTTGCTGCAGCGACGACGGTTGGCGATGCGGGATTTGCTCGGTCCGAAGCGCTGATCGAGGCAGGATGCGACTGTATCGTCATTGACACCGCTCATGGCCACAATCGCGACGTGGCGAAGGCCGTCGAGCGCGTGAAGAACCGTTCCAATTCGGTCCAAGTGGTTGCTGGGAATGTTGCGACATATGATGCGGCAAGAGCGCTTGTTGATGCGGGCGCCGACGCCATCAAGGTCGGGATTGGGCCAGGCTCCATCTGCACCACGCGGATTGTTGCTGGTGTCGGGGTTCCGCAACTCACGGCGATCATGGATGCCGCTCGCGCCGCCGCGGGTGTTCCCGTCATAGCCGACGGCGGCATCAGGACCAGTGGCGATATGGCAAAGGCGCTGGCGGCTGGCGCATCGACCGTGATGGTCGGATCGCTGCTTGCGGGGACTGAGGAAGCGCCAGGCGAGACCTTCCTGTACCAGGGCCGGAGCTACAAGGCGTATCGCGGAATGGGCTCGGTCGGAGCAATGGCGAGGGGCTCGGCTGACCGCTATTTCCAGCAGGATATCAAGGATCATCTGAAACTCGTGCCGGAAGGAATCGAGGGACAGGTCCCGTTCAAAGGGCCAGTTCGTGAGATCATTCACCAGCTGGTGGGCGGCGTCAAAGCAGCGATGGGTTACACCGGATCGACAACGATTGCGGAGCTCAAGCAGCGCGCGCAGTTCGTCCGAATAACGAATGCGGGCCTCTCCGAGAGCCACGTGCACGACGTGACAATTACCCGCGAGGCGCCCAATTACCCGACGCGCTGACCCATGACTCCTGCAGCGCGCCTGCAGGCCGCAATCGAGGTTCTCGACGACATTATCGCGTCGGCGCGTGACAGCGGGGCGCCTGCCGACGCGATCGTGACACGCTATTTCAAGACGCGGCGCTATGCGGGATCGAAGGACCGCCGCGCCGTCCGCGAGCTGGTATTCGCCGCGATTCGGCGATCGGCGGAGCGGCCGCCAAGCGGCCGATCTGCCATTCTTGGTCTTGCCGCCGACCAGCCGCAGCTGAAACAGCTCTTTGGCCAACCGCGCGGCCCCGCGAGCATTCTCCCGGGCGAGCACGCAGCATCAGCGGGATCGCTTCCTCGTTGGCTTCATGACGAGGTGTCACCGCTCGTCGACAATGCGGAGTGGCAAGCCTTGCTTGAACGAGCTCCACTCGACTTGCGCGTCAATATCGATCGCGCGTCGCGCGACGAAATGCTTTCCGAGTTTGAGGGTGCCGAGCCGACGCGACTCAGCCCGTGGGGAATTC
>DASRBJ010000062.1:0-4789 GCA_035653695.1 Sphingomicrobium sp. | reverse complement strand
CAGCCAATGCGAGCAATGCAACGAGGCTCATAGCTGGAACTGACCGACAATTACCGTGTGGCACTGACCACCGAGTACGGCACGTTCTCCCTCCTGGCGACAGTTGAGAATCCCGCCGCGGGCACTAGCCTGCACGGCGGTGAACTCGTCGCGCCCCAGCCTCTTCGTCCAGTAGGGTACGAGGGCGGCATGTGCTGAACCAGTTACCGGGTCTTCGTCGATGCCGAGATAAGGCACGAAAACGCGACTGGCGACGTCCTGATCACGCCCGCGTGCGGTGACCACGGGCATTCGGCGTATCTTCTTCAGCGCCGCGAAATCGGGTTCTAAGGACCGAACCTCGGCCTCGTCCGACACTTCGATGATCGCGGCATCATTGTAGCCATCCGCAAGCCAGATCGGTCGATCATCAAGGTTCAATGCGGCGCACAGATTGGTTTCGCGCACTTCGCTAAGCTTCGCGGCGCGCATGTCCAGCTCGAGCAGATCACCCCGCCTGGACACGACGAGCACTCCCGACTTGGTTGCAAAGCGCGCTTGCTTGCCAGTCATGAGAATGTGGCCGGCCGCGAGCGTCGCATGCCCACATAATTCTACCTCCGCGGCAGGAGTGAACCAGCGGAGCTCGAAATCCACGTCGGCTCGCTCGCTCGGCACAGTGAACGCCGTTTCGCTGAGATTATTCTCGGAAGCGATCGCTTGCATGAGCGCGTCGTCGAGCCACCGTTCCAATGGCATCACGGCTGCGGGATTTCCGCGAAGCGGTCTGTCGGCAAACGCGTCTACCTGGAAGAATGGCAAGCTCGTCACTGGGATTGCTCCGTGATTTCCTGGGGAAGAAGGGTTTCTCGATCGGTCTGGCCCTCGGGATCGACGTGGATCAGAATCTCGGTCCCGGGGAACTGTTGCTGGAGATCCTCTTCGACGCGATCGAGGCGATCATGGGCCTCCTGCACGGTCCAGCTCGCGGGCACCCACACGTGGAATTGAACGAAGCGAAGAGTTCCACTCTTGCGAGTACGAAGATCGTGAAGTCCGCTGAGCTCGTTGTACTGGGCCGCCGCAAGGAGAAACTCCTTGCGCTCTTCCTCTGGCCACTCGCGGTCCATGAGCTGGTTCACTGCTTCGCCAGATGCCCGCCAACCGCCCCACAGCAGCCAAAGACCAATGCCGATACCGATGATGGCGTCGGCGCCTTTAAGTCGAAGCGCCTGTTCAAGGACAAGGGCGACCGCAACCGTCATGTTAAGGAAGAGATCGGACTTATAGTGGATGTTGTCCGTTTTGATTGCCACCGAACCCGTGCGATCGATCACCTTTCGCTGGTACCAGAGCAGACCGAAGGTGAAGACGATTGCGAGCAGGGAGACGGCGATACCATCGCCCATAGCCTCCGTTCGAGCGCCGTTTATCAAACGCTCAATGGCCCGCCAGCCGATCCCGACGGCGGAAACGGTGATCAGTACGACCTGAGCAAGTGCAACGAGCGCCTCCGCCTTGCCGTGACCGAACCGGTGGTCGTGGTCAGCGGGCATTGCGGCAATGCGGACGCCAAGTAGCGTCGTCAGGCTCGCTATTACATCGAGCGCCGTATCGGCGAGTGAACCCAGCATCGCCGTCGAACCAGTCCGGTACGCCGCCCATGTTTTCGCAACGAGAAGAACCAGCGCGAGTGTCACACTTGCAACGGCTGCCCGGGTGGAATGAACCGAATGTTCGGCTGCGACTTTTGCCGTCGTCACGGGTAGAGCAGCCCTTCGTTCCAGCCGTCATCGTCGCGGATGAAGAGACGGCGCTCGTGCAAACGATGCGGCCGATCCTTCCAGAATTCAATCCGCCCCGGAACGACGAGATAGCCGCCCCAGTGTGGAGGCCGAGGAACATCGCGCCCGTCGAACTGCAGCCGCATCTCCTCAAAGCGGCGCTCGAACGTCGAGCGACTGTCGAGTGGCCGCGATTGATCCGATGCCCAAGCGCCGAGCTGTGACTCGCGTGCCCTTGAGGCGAAGTAAGTGTCAGCGATGTCGCTCGCGACCCGCTCTATCGACCCTTCGATCCGGACCTGGCGCCGCAGCGATTTCCAATGGAAGAGCAGAGCCGCTTTGGCGTTGTCCGCGATTTCGCTGCCCTTCGCACTTTCTTCGTTCGTGTAGAAAATAAATCCCGCCGGAGAATGCCCTTTTAGTAGAACCATCCGAACATGCGGCTGCCCGTCTGGACTCGCGGTTGCAAGCGCCATCGCCTCAGGGTCGTTTGGTTCGCTTGCTTGAGCGCTCGCGAACCACTCGTCGAACAGTTCAAACGGGGTAGTAGCCATGGTTTGCGCGCCTTAGGCTTGGCTCAGCGGCAACGGCAACCCATCTGGTCAGCAGGAGACTGATACGGCATGGGAGTAACATGGCACTCGACCTCTACCAGCGCTTGGGGCTGAAACGCGGCGCGAGCGAAGCGGAGATCAAGAAGGCCTATCGCAGTCTTGCCAAACAGCTTCATCCCGACCGCAATAAGGACAATCCGAATGCCGCGAAGCGGTTTTCGGAAGTGACCGCCGCCTACGACCTCCTTTCCGACAAGGACAAGCGCGCCCAATATGATCGCGGCGAGATTGACGAAGAAGGCAATCCGAAGATGCCGTTTGGAGGCGGCAATTATTCGGCGGGAGCAAGCAGTTCGCAGGGCCAGGGCTTTGAGAACTTCAATTTCGGCGGCGCCGAAGGCGCTGATCTCAGCGATCTCTTCGAGGGACTTTTCGGTGGGGGTGGCGGGCGTCAGCGAGGCGGACCGTTCGGGGGTTTTCGCCAGCGGGCTCGAACGCCGCAAAAGGGAGCAGATGTCGCATATCGCCTGAAAATCCCGTTCGAGGACGCCGTCAGCCTAAGCCCGCAGAGGATTACGCTCGCGGACGGCAAGACAATTGATCTCAAATTACCCCAAGGCCTGGAGGACGGAACTCGGATCAGGCTCGCGGGGAAAGGCGAAGACGGACCGGATGGCCGCGGCGATGCCATTGTGACCGTGGAAATCGCGCCGCACCGCTTCTTTTCGCGCGAGGGTACGAACATACGTCTCGAACTGCCGATCACACTCAAGGAGGCGGTGCTCGGCGCGCGAGTCAAGGTTCCGACGCCCGAGGGTCCGGTAATGCTCACCATCCCCAAGGGAACAACATCCGGAAAGGTACTGCGCCTCAAGGGTCGCGGATTCATGGGCAAGGATGGAAAGCGCGGCGACCAGCTCGTCAGCGTCGAAATTGAGATTCCGTCGGATGATGCCGAGTTGCAACGTTTCGTGGAGAGCTGGAACTCCGGAGGCAACCCCCGAGCAAGCCTTGGTGTTTAGTACTGCCGGTTAAATGAGAGAGGTTTCGCCACAATCACCGGAAGCTCGCCGAAAGCGCCTTGCAAGCATGCGGGCTGCCTTTGGCACCGAGGTTGAGGAGAAACTCAAGCCAAGGCTCACCGCCTGGGAAGTTGTGAAACGTGTCGCCATTGGCGTTTACGCTGATGGGTTCATCCATGCCGGCAATCTCGCTTATTTGTCGATCGTCGCGCTATTTCCCTTCTTCATCGTCGCTGCTGCTGTCGCCCATCTGCTGGGCCAGAGCCAGGACGCGATGCTGACGGTAACGAACGTCCTTCGCCGATTGCCGCCCGATGTCGCCTCGACCTTGCGAGAACCTATCCAGGAAGTGCTGACCGTGCGCACTGGCACGTTGCTTTGGCTCGGCGCGATCGTTGGCCTTTGGACGGCAACGAGCTTTCTTGAGACGATCCGCGATATTCTGCGCCGAGCCTATGGCGTTAAGTATTGTTCGCCCTTCTGGGAATACCGACTTGGCTCGATGCTGGTCATCATCGGCGCTGTGTTGCTGCTGATGCTTGCCTTTGCGGCAAGCGCGGCGCTCGCAATCACGCATCAGCTCATCGTCCGGTTCTTTCCTTTTGCCCAAGGTCTCGCGACGACGCTCGGGGTAACACGGCTGGTCCCCGCGTTTACACTGTTCTTCACCTTCTATGTTCTTTTCTATGTCCTTACGCCCTCGCGTTACCGAAGGCCTAAATGCCGAAAGTGGCCTGGAGCATTGCTCATTACCGTGTGGTGGCTCGCTACCGTGGAGATCCTTCCGATCGTACTGGGACTTTTTGGAGGTTACACCCGGACCTACGGAAGTCTTGCAGGCGTTATGATCTCTCTCATCTTCTTCTTCGTCGTTGGTCTTGGCGTTGTTATTGGCGCAGAGCTCAACGCAGCGCTGGCAGAAAGCGGCGCGACCGCGCTAAAGGGCGAGGTCTATACCGGGCCGTACACCGACCAGCTCGAGGTCGAGGAGCCGCAACCCGGTGAGGACGTGGAACCGGTGCTGGAAAGAGGGGGACCGCAACTTTGACCGGACTGATGAGTGGCAAGCGTGGCTTGATCATGGGTCTTGCCAATGATCGTTCGCTCGCCTGGGGAATAGCGCGCGCGCTCAGTAGCGAGGGTGCCGAGCTTGCCTTTTCCTACCAGGGCGAAGCGCTCGAGAAGAGGGTGCGGCCGCTTGCGGGCGAGCTCGGATCCGACCTGTTGGTCGACTGCGATGTCTCCGACATGAGGGCATTGGACCGCACGTTCGACGCGTTGAACGAGCGGTGGAGCGGACTTGATTTTGTTGTCCACGCGATCGGATTTTCGGACAAGAATGAGCTTCGCGGAAAGTTCGTCGATACATCGATGGATAATTTCCTCATGACGATGAACATCTCTGTTTACAGCTTCGTTGCTGTCGCGCAGCGCGCGCGTTCACTGATGG
>DASRBJ010000061.1:0-3476 GCA_035653695.1 Sphingomicrobium sp. | reverse complement strand
TGCCTCATAGGCCGCGGTCATGTCCGACGAGCGCTGATAAATGCCGCGGTGGACGGTCGCATAGTTGCGCGCATAGGCGTTCGTTATCGCATCGATCACCCGCTGGGGTTTTTGTGCGGTTGCGGCGCTGTCGAGATAGTGCCAGCCCTCAATGCCAGGGAACTGCTCCTTGACGTCGAGTGCGGAGTTGATGCGCGTCGGCGCGTTCACACCACTCTCCTCAAGGCAGCACGCGCCGCGTTCGCAATAGTTTCCGGATCGTCCGCCCGGTCCCAGAGTCCCATTACGAAGCCTTCGAGAAGAATGGCTCGTGCGCCAGCTGGATCGAGGCCTCTGCTTTGGGCATAGAACAGCTGAAGAGGATCGAGTTCTCCGACGGCGGCGCCATGGGCGCATCTTACGTCATCAGCGAATATCTCGAGTTCCGGCTTGCAGTTGGCGCTTGCTCCGCGCTCGAGCAGCAGGGATTTGACCGATTGTTCGGCATCGCTCTGCTGGGCACCCCGCGCGACCTCGACACGTCCAATGTAGCTGCCGGTCGCCTGTCCGTTGAGAACGGATCGCACGACTTGAAGCGATCGGCTGCGTTCGCCCGAATGAGTGACGGTGGTGACAATTTCATTCGTCGAGTTTGCCTTGCCGATGTTCGTAGCGAACAGCTCGAACTGTGCATCTTCAGCAAGGCTCACTTGAACCTCGATCCGACCGTAGATGAGGGCGCTGTTGACCACCAAGATGCGTGCTGTTGCCGCTCGTCCCACCGACAGCTGCACACGACGGACCTGGACATCCTCTTCTGAAGGAACCCAGCATTGCTCGAGCTTGCCACCGGCCGCGACGGTCAGTGTCAAGGGCTCGGCCAATTGCTCCCAGACCGGCTGCAAGGCGTCAAGGTCGGCGTAACGCCACGCTTCTTGCCTGCGGGTAGGAAAGGGGGCGGTCATCAGGCAGCAGCCTCGGCATAGCCTTCGCGCTCGAGCGTTCGGGCGAGATCAGCGCCGCCGCTTCGTACGATCCTTCCCCCCTGCAGAACGTGTACGTGATCAGGCTCCACATAATCGAGCAATCGCTGGTAATGCGTGATCAGCAGCACTGCGCGCTCTGGCGACCGCATGATCCGATTGATGCCATCCCCGACCGATCTCAGCGCATCGATGTCGAGACCACTATCGGTCTCGTCGAGTATGGCAAAGGCGGGTGCCATGATACCCATCTGCACCATCTCGGCTCGCTTCTTTTCACCACCAGAGAAGCCCACATTGACCGGCCTCTTGAGCAGTTCGACGTCCATTCCAAGAAGCGCCGCCTCGCTTCGCGCGAGCTTGATGAAATCACTGCCCGACAGATCCTGCTCACCGCGCGCGCGCCGTTGCGCATTGAGGCTTTCGCGCAGGAACTGGAGATAAGAGACGCCTGGAATCTCGACGGGATACTGGAACCCCAGGAACAGGCCCGCTGCCGCCCGTTCATGCGGCTCCAGCGCGAGCAGGTCCTGCCCCTTGAACCGCACTTCGCCGGCGGTGACCTCGTAACCGGGTCGGCCGGCAAGGACATATCCGAGCGTCGACTTGCCAGCACCATTGGGGCCCATGATCGCGTGGATTTCACCTGGAGCGACCGTAAGGGACAAACCGTCAAGGATTGGGCGGCCTGCGACGCTCGCGTGTAGATCGCGGATGTCGAGCATGCTCATCGCGCCTTTTCTGATCCGCCGGCCGGGCAATTGTTAAGAAAGAAGCGACGCATCGAATCCATTGCATCCTGGCGAATGCCCTCGAGCATTCGCTTGTCATTCAGCGCCTTCTGCCGATCATCCAGATCCGATTGCTCGAGGTCCAGCTGCTTCTCGGATTGCTTCACGTCTGCGGGTTTCAGGCTGGTGTTCTCCCGCAACTGTCGTCGCTGATCAGCGAGCGCGAGCCGGTCATTCACGATCGCCTCCTGTTCGCGGTAAGCGTCGAGCAGGAACTGGGCGCGGCGCGCCGCTTCGGCCGAGAAAACTGGGTTGCTGACTTTTCGATCACAACGAGTAACCGCCTGGTCGAGCGCGTCGAGATCGGCAGACGCGGCTGCAAGCACCATTAGCGGGATCATTTGCGAATTCCGATCACAACAAGAAAATCCATCATTTTGTTAGCCAAGTTGAGTTGCAACGGGTCCGGGGGCGGGACACGAGGCAAAGCGCCAGCGGGAAAGGTGGCTTGATCCAGCATCGGAAACCACGACGTTCATCCGACGCTTCCCTCGAGGCTGATTCCAAGCAGCTTCTGTGCCTCGACAGCGAATTCCATCGGAAGTTGCTTTAGTACTTCGCGTGCAAAGCCGTTGACGATGAGGGCTACGGCCGCCTCCTGATCGAGCCCACGGCTCATCGCATAGAAAAGCTGATCCTCGCTTATCTTCGACGTCGTCGCTTCATGCTCAACCGTTGCCGTCGGGTTCCTCACCTCGATATAAGGCACCGTGTGGGCGCCGCAGTTGCTCCCGAGCAAAAGAGAATCGCACTGCGTGAAATTTCGAACGTTCTCAGCGCGCGGCAGCACCCGCACGAGCCCTCTGTATGTATTGTTTGAAAAACCGGCACTGATGCCCTTCGAGACTATCGTCGAGCGCGTGTTCTCGCCGATGTGAATCATCTTCGTTCCGGTATCAGCCTGCTGACGATTGTTCGTAAGCGCAACCGAGTAAAATTCTCCTACGCTGCCATCCCCTTTCAAGATGCAGCTTGGGTATTTCCACGTAATTGCGCTGCCCGTCTCGACCTGCGTCCAGCTTACTTTTGAGCGTGCTCCGGCACAGAGCGCGCGCTTTGTGACGAAATTGAAAATCCCGCCGCGCCCTTCGGCATCGCCAGGGTACCAGTTCTGAACCGTCGAGTATTTCACCTCCGCGTCCTCATGCGCGTAAATCTCGACGATGGCCGCATGAAGCTGGTTTTCGTCCCTCATCGGTGCCGTGCAGCCTTCGAGATAGGACACGTAGCTACTCTTGTCGGCAATGATCAGCGTGCGCTCGAACTGGCCCGTATTCTCGGCATTGATCCGAAAATAGGTACTTAGCTCCATGGGACAACGAACGCCTTCCGGGATGTAAACGAAGGTCCCATCGGAAAAGACGGCGCTGTTTAGGCAGGCGAAATAATTATCGCGCTGGGGAACGACGGATCCTAGGTACTTCCGAACGAGATCGGGGTGCTCGCGCACCGCTTCTGAAATGCTGAGAAAGATGACTCCAGCTTTCTTCAGCTCTTCCCGAAACGTCGTCGCAACGCTCACGCTGTCGAAGACCGCATCGACAGCAACACGCGGCGCGCCTTCGACGCCGGCAAGCACCTTCTGCTCCTCGATAGGTATTCCGAGCTTCTCGTACGTACGCCGAATCTCGGGATCGAGTTCGTCAAGTGACGCGAGCCTCGGCTTCTGTTTCGGCGCCGCGTAGTAATAGGCTTCCTGGTAATCGATACGAGGAATATCGAG
>DASRBJ010000060.1:0-2746 GCA_035653695.1 Sphingomicrobium sp. | reverse complement strand
TAGGCCTTATCCTTGCGCATGCCGAACTCGTGGCGGAGCACCGCGACGAGCCTCCAATCCTGCTGCTTGACGAGGTTGCTGCGCATCTCGACCCGGTGCGCCGTGGCGCCTTGTTCGAGCGGCTCGAGGACCGCGGCCAAGTCTGGATGACGGCAACCGAAGAGGGCTTGTTCCAGGGCATGGGCGACGCGTGTCGCTACCATGTTGAGGCAGGAAGTATCGCTCGTGTCTGAGCGGAACTGGACATATTGCCCGCAAGGCCTATATCGCAGTGCAGCACGAGGCGCTTATCCAAGCGGCGTGATCGGTCTTCGCATTCATCCGGCGACCGGCCCGCGTCTCACTATCTGAAGTTCTCCACATCACGCGGGGTTCTTGTTCTCCCGCTACCCTGGCGCAAGGTTCGCGCCGGGGAGTGATTTCTTGTGGAAGATCTACAATGTCATTTAACTCGCTCGGGCTTTCAAAGCCCGTTCTCGATGCACTCGCTGCTAAGGAATATTCCGAGGCGACCCCGATCCAGCGCGAGGCGATCCCGACGCTTCTGACAGGCAGAGACCTGCTCGGCATCGCGCAGACCGGCACCGGCAAAACGGCCGCGTTCATGCTTCCGTCTCTCGATCGGCTCGCCCATGCTCGCCGCCCGCTTCACCCCGGTAAAGTCCGCATGTTGGTGCTCGCTCCAACGAGGGAACTTGCTGCTCAGATCGCAACCAGCGCGCAGGCCTACGGGAAATTCATGCGGTTGTCGGTCGGCGCGATTTTTGGAGGTGTGCCCAACCACAAGAGCGTGCGGGTCGTCGCCGGTGGACTCGATGTCCTCGTTGCGACCCCCGGCCGATTGCTCGACTTGGTCGATCAACGTGCAATCAGTCTCCGTGAACTCGAGATTCTTGTTCTCGACGAGGCGGATCAGATGCTTGATCTCGGCTTCATCCACGCCTTGAGGCGGATCGTGACTCTCGTGCCGAAAGAGCGTCAGACGCTGTTCTTCTCGGCAACCATGCCGAGGGCGATCAAAGAACT
Source organism: Sphingomicrobium sp. (assembly GCA_035653695.1). Taxonomy (GTDB): domain Bacteria; phylum Pseudomonadota; class Alphaproteobacteria; order Sphingomonadales; family Sphingomonadaceae; genus Sphingomicrobium. The sequence continues at coordinate 1,720 of DASRBJ010000060.1, read as the reverse complement.
TGCCGACAAGTATCTAACGAACGCGGTTGAGATCTCGGTCACTCCTGCGGCGACGACAGTTGAACGCATTGAGCAGAGCGTCACGATGGTCAATCAGAGCGAAAAGGCCGCACTTCTTGCATTTTACGTAAGCAGCGAAGCGGCGCAACGCGTGCTTGTTTTCAGCCGCACCAAGCACGGCGCCGACAAGATCGTTCGCCAGCTCGAGGCTGCCGGGATTTCGTCCAGCGCAATTCACGGCAACAAAAGCCAGGCGCAGCGCGAGCGGGCGATCGCGGATTTCCGCTCCGGCGATGTTGGAGTACTTGTCGCAACCGATATTGCTGCGAGGGGAATTGACATTTCTGGCGTCAGCCATGTCGTCAACTTCGATCTTCCTGACGTTCCCGAGCAATATGTGCACCGCATTGGACGAACGGCCCGCGCGGGTGCCGACGGTGTCGCGATCGCCTTCTGCAGCCCGGATGAACGTGGAAACCTGCGCGATATCGAGCGGACCACGCGGCAGCGCTTGCGTGTTCATGCCTTGCCCGAGGATTTTGCTGCCGCAGCCGAGGCTTTCAAGCGCCTCAAGCCAATCGTCAAATCGGCGCCTGCCCGACCGGCGACCAAGGCCGATCGTCGCGACAATGGACACCGCAGGCAGAATCGAAATGCCAACCAGCAGCGGCATCCTCAACGAGCCGAGGCCCATGTTGCGCATCGACCAGACGGCGCTCAGCAGAAGCGAAAGTTCCGCAGCCGCGACCGGTTTGCGCCTTCGCGGCGAGCTCGGGGGTAAGGACTTGTCGTTGCTCGCGCGCGCACGTGCGCGCGCGTGACATCGGCGGTGAAGTCCCTATATCGGGACTATGGCAACTGACCCGAACCAGAATTCCTACGGTGCTGAAAGCATTAAGGTCCTCAAGGGCCTCGACGCCGTTCGCAAGCGGCCCGGCATGTACATTGGTGATACCGACGATGGCTCTGGTCTCCACCACATGGTCTTTGAAGTCAGCGACAATGCAATTGACGAGGCGCTTGCAGGCCACTGCGACAGGGTTCTGATTACGCTTAATCCTGACGGGTCCGTGAGCGTCGAAGATAACGGGCGCGGCATTCCGACGGGCATCCACCCGGAGGAAGGCGTGTCCGCGGCGGAGGTCATCATGACGCAGCTTCACGCCGGCGGAAAGTTTGAAAATACCTCTGACGACAATGCTTACAAAGTTTCCGGAGGTCTCCACGGAGTTGGCGTCAGTGTCGTTAACGCTTTGAGTGAATGGCTTGACCTTACCATTTGGAGAGATGGCCAAGAGCATTACATGCGCTTTCGTCATGGCGACGCCGAAGCACCGCTGAAGGTCGTCGGAACGACGACTAAGCGAGGCACGCGCGTCACGTTCATGCCTTCTTCGGAAACGTTCAAGCAGACGGAGTTCGACTTCGAACGTCTTGAGCACCGATTTCGCGAACTTGCCTTTCTCAACTCGGGCGTGCGGCTTGTCCTCAGCGATGCTCGTCACGACGAAGCGAAGACGGTCGAGATGTTCTACGAGGGTGGAATCGGGGCGTTCGTGAAATGGCTCGATCGTGCGAAGACGCCATTGATGCCGGACCCAATCGCGATCACTGGCCAGCGCGACGATATCGGGATCGATGTCGCGCTCGAGTGGAACGACAGCTATTACGAAAATGTACTCTGCTTCACGAACAACATCCCGCAGCGGGATGGCGGCAC
>DASRBJ010000059.1:0-2028 GCA_035653695.1 Sphingomicrobium sp. | reverse complement strand
GGCGACTTCGCAACCGCCTTTTCGGCAAGGTCGATTGCAAGCGGTACATTGTTCGAATTGAGCGCGGCGAGTGCTCGCGTTGCAAATCCCAGTTCGACGGGCTTGTCGCCGACATAGGATGCCGCCGCTGAACGTGTGTGTTGTGCCGCGCATCCGGCAATCATCGAACCGAGGACGATGAGCGACGTTGCGGAACTCATGCGGAGCGGCTGATTCATGAAGTTACCCCCTACGTTTTGCCTTTGCGGCTAGCCCGTCGACTTCGGGCATGCGCTCGAGCAACTGGTCGAGCGCGTCGGTCACCAGCTGCTGCGCCGACCTTCCGTCGACGGCGCAAGCGAGCCGGAGCTTCAAATGGCGGTCCGGATCGAGGCGCAGCGTAAATGCCGCTTTGCCTTTGCTTCCTGGAGCAGCGCGGGGCCGCCTGACGCGGCGCGCCGCTGGTGGAGGCACATCCGCGGACCGGACCACGACCTTTTCAACTGGTAGAGTTTCGATCGACGCCTCGTCACACAGCTCGGCGGTTTCGTCGATCTCCTCCTCCAAAAACGCTTCATCAGAACCGTTCAGGCGTTCCGCGAGCTCAGCCTGCTGGTCGTGGACTGGAGACTGGACAGGGGTAAGCCCCGTTGGATGAACACGCGGATGAATAACGGCTTCGCCCGACTCTTCCTGTCCGTCGCCAACCGCCACTGGCTTGGGCGGCTCGAAGCCCATGTCATTCCATCCAAGGTCCTCAAGACCCGCACCAACCTGACCGAATCCCTGGGGACGCATCGCGGGACGCGCAGCGCCTTTGCGCGCGAGAAGTCCCGAAGAAAGAGAGGCAAAGGGCTTGGCTTCCATGGCCACGTTTACGCCTTCCTTACTGACCAACGACGCGGCGACCGAAGCCGCCGACCGGACGCGGCGCGGCGGCAGCTATTCCCGGGGCAGCGCCGGGCGCTGCAAAAACGGTTCGGCGGAAATTCTTCTCGAGCCGATCCGAGATATATTCCCAAAGTTCGCTGACTTCCTTTGCCGAGCGACCCTGGGGATCAATTTCCATGACGGTACGACCGTCGATCATCGATGCCGCGAAGTCGGTTCGATGATGCAGCGTAACCGGCGCAACCGTTCCATGCTGCGAGAGTGCAACGGCCGCCTCGTAGGTGATCTTGGCTTTCGGCGTGGCTGCGTTGACGACAAAGATGAGTGGCTTGCCCGCCCGATCGCAAAGGTCGACCGTCGCGCCGACGGCGCGCAGGTCATGCGGACTCGGCCGGGTCGGAATAACGATCAGTTCGGCGACCGCAATAACGCTCTGAATGGCCATGGTGATGGCGGGAGGCGTGTCGATAACAGCAAGGCGAAAACCTTGCTGCCGAAGCACTTCAAGATCGGAAGCGAGGCGCGCAACGGTCGTTTGCGCGAACGCGGGCATGTCGGCTTCGCGCTCGTTCCACCAATCGGCAAGACTTCCCTGCGGATCGATGTCGATCAGGCAGACGGGGCCGGCCCCGGAAAGCTGTGCCTGCACCGCTAGGTGACCGGACAAGGTTGTCTTACCCGACCCACCCTTCTGCGATGCCAATGCCAGGACGCGCATGCTTTTCCCCTCGCGTGAAGACGTCAATTCGAGGAGCGGAGTGACACTAGATGCTCTAAAATCTGGTTAACGTTTCCAAGACGCTGTTGCGGTTTTCCTTGTGTCGGCTAATGAGCAGTAGGGGAAGTTAACCGATGAGTCCCAAACACTTAGTTGCCGCCATTGCATTAGCGCTCGTCAGTGCTCCAATTTCAGCACAAAGTGTGAAGGCTGGAATTACTGCCTGGCAAAAAGCCGACTATTCAGCGGCGGTGGCCATTTGGCGGCCGCTTGCCGAGCATGGCGACGCAGACGCCGCGTTCAATCTTGGCCAAGCTTATCGGCTCGGACGTGGAGTTCCGCTCGATCTCGCCATGGCCGAGAACTGGTTCGAGAAGGCCGCCAACGCTGGCCACCTCGACGCTGAAACCACGCTTGGGCTCCTGCTCTTCCAGAACGGC
>DASRBJ010000058.1:0-8511 GCA_035653695.1 Sphingomicrobium sp. | reverse complement strand
ATAACGATGTATGTGTGCGGCCCGACCGTCTATGGTCGGGCGCACATCGGGAATGCACGTCCAGCCGTCGTGTTCGACACGCTCGCCCGGCTCATCCGGCACGAATTCGGGTCTTCCAGTCTCGTTTATGCTCGGAACGTTACCGACGTCGACGACAAGATCATTGCCACTGCGCAATCGGAGGGAGTTGAACCGGCGGTCATCACCGAGCGCTATGAGCGATATTATCTCGCCGACATGGGCGCTCTTGGCGTCCAACCACCCACGATCGCTCCCCATGCAACGCAAGAATTGCGGGCGATGATCGCGCTCATTGAGCAGCTTATCGCCAAGGGACATGCCTATCTTGCTCAAGGCCACGTTCTTTTCTCAGTCCCAAGCGATCCCGAGTACGGCATGCTTAGCAAGCGCGATCGCGACGCGCTGGTCGCCGGAGCACGGGTCGAGGTAGCACCTTATAAGCGCGACCCGGCAGATTTCGTTCTTTGGAAGCCCAGCGATGAAGGAGTGATCGGCTGGGGGTCTCCGTGGGGACGCGGACGGCCCGGTTGGCACATCGAGTGTTCCGCGATGATCGAGGCACATCTCGGACAGACGATCGATATCCACGGTGGGGGGCTCGACCTCATCTTTCCACACCATGAGAACGAAATCGCGCAAAGTCGGTGCGCGCACGATGGCATGCCGCTCGCTCGCTACTGGGTGCACAATGGTTTCGTCGACATGGGTGCCGAGAAGATGTCGAAGAGCCTTGGCAACATCGTCACGCCTTCGCAGCTCCTTGCCGAGGGACACCGCGGCGAAACGCTTCGGCTCGCGCTGTTGAGCGCTCACTATCGCCAGCCGCTTCCCTGGACGAACGGTCTTCTCGCGCAAGCAAAGGCGACACTCGACCGCCTGTATCGAAGTGCTGGCGACGCTGAGCCCGGCGAGATGGACGAAGGAGTGCTCGAAGCGCTTCGCGACGACCTTAACACGCCGCTCGCATTGGCAAGATTATCGGCTCTTGACGGGGGAAGGTTGCGCGCTTCTGCGAGGTTGCTGGGTCTTCTCGACGAGCGTGCTGAGGATTGGGCCAAGGGACGCGTCGCAAGCTCGAACGCGCATAGATCCGAGTTCTCGCAAAGCACGGACGCTGACTCGGAGGCCATCATTGAAAGCCGGATCGCTGAGCGAGCAGCAGCGAAGAAGAATAGGGATTTCGCGACCGCGGATCGCATTCGCCATGAGCTTAAGAGCCAGGGGATCGTTTTGGAGGATGGGCCAGCCGGTACTAAATGGCGTCGAGAATGAATGCTCCGCTCTACACGATCGAGGTCTTGCGGCTCGCTGCGTCACTGTGTGGCCCACGTACGCTCGACCGTGAAGACGGGGCCGCCGACGTTCGCTCGCCCACTTGTGGCAGCCGCATTCGTGCCGCGGTACAGCTCGACGCCGACGGACGAGTGGAAGCTCTTTCGATGGACGTTCACGCCTGCGCTTTCGGCCAGGCTTCAGCGGCACTGGTCGAACAGCACGGCCGTGGCCTCGCGCGGCCGGAGGTTGCAGCCGCAACGCTGGCGATGAGCCGGTGGCTCGAGGACGAAACCGAAGATCCGGTGCCGTGGACCGGCATCGAAGCGTTGAACGCCGCGCGTAACCGCAAGTCGCGGCACGGCGCTATCCTTTTGCCGTTCCGCGCGCTTCTTGCGGCGATCGAGTCTGCCTCGTGACGACAACCGCTGCGCAAACGGCACAGGCAACAACGGCAATCCTTGAGAGCGGCGCGATCATGCTTGGCGCCGCTCTCATCTTCGTCACCTTGTTCCGTCGTTTGAAGCTTGGAGCAACGCTCGGTTATATCGTTGCTGGCGCGCTGATCGGTCCGAAGCTCCTCGGCCTGATCCAGGACCCGCAGCAGCTCACCAGCGTGACGGACATCGGGATCGCGCTTCTGCTGTTCATTGTTGGTCTCGAGCTTCAGCCGCGACGCTTGTGGCACCTGCGACGCGACATATTCGGCCTCGGCTTGCTGCAAGTCGTGCTCTGCGGCGGCGCAATCAGCGCCTTGCTCTATGTTGCACTCGGGATTTCGCCGGAAGCCGCGGTTGCGATCGGGCTTCCCCTCGGGCTCTCATCAACGGCTCAGGTGCTTCCCATGCTACGCTCGGACAACGAGCTCAACACTCCGCAAGGTGAGCGCGCATTCTCGATCCTGCTGTTCCAGGACCTGTCGATCGTTCCGATGATCACGATTGTCGCCGCCATGGCCCGAACGCCGCCTGATCCGACAGCGCCCGTCGGCTGGCGATTGGCGCTTTATACCGTTCTTGCGGTGGGCGCACTGGTTGTTATCGGGCGTCTCGTCCTCAGTCCGCTGTTCCGGCTTGTAGGCAGGCTTGGCGAACGAGAGCTGTTCGTCGTGGCGGGGCTGTTCACGGTCATCGCATCGGCCGCGGTCATGCATCATTTGCATCTGTCGGTGCCTCTCGGCGCGTTCATCGCCGGAGTTATGCTTGCCGAATCGCCATATCGGCATGAGCTTGAGAGTGACGTTGAACCCTTCCGTTCGATCCTCCTCGGACTCTTCTTTCTGTCCGTCGGAATGCTTCTCGATCTGAAGCTCATTGCAGCGAGACCCTTGTTCGTCATCGGCATCGCCGCCTCGGTAATCTTGACCAAGACCATTCTCATCAGCTTCATCAGCCGACTGGTCAGCTGCTCGTGGGCGCAAAGCATCCGTCTCGGCTTGCTGCTAAGCCAAGCCGGTGAATTCGGATTCGTGCTCTTCGCACAGGCGACCGCCGCTGAGCTGATTGCACCGCAAGCAGCATCGCTGTTTGGAGCGGTCGTAACTCTATCGATGGCAAGTACCCCCTTCTTGATGCGCTTCGTCGACTGGCTCGAGCGGCGGGAGGTGAAGCGTGACGATCTCGATGGCCCCGAACTTTCGCCGGAGACCAGTGCAATTGTCGTCGGTTATGGTCGCTTTGGGCAAACCGTTGCGCAGATGATGATGGCCAAGGGCATCGGCGTGACACTTATCGACAAGAAGCCCGCTCAGATCGAACTTTCGAGCGAGTTCGGTACGAAGGTCTATTACGGTGACGGGGTCCGCCTCGATCTGCTTCGCTCTGCTGGCGCCGACACGGCTCGCGTCATCGCTTTTTGCAACGATAACAGCGAAGGCGAGCTGAGTGCGGATAGAATCGACGCGGTTCTCAAGGCGTTTCCCCATGCCTCGGTCATGGTACGCGCCTACGACCGAGTGCACCTGATCGCACTCGACCGGCTTGATCTTGCTTTTGCCGAGCGCGAGTTGTTCGAGAGCGCCGTCGCGATGGGGCGAGCGGCCTTGCGGGCGAGTGGTATTGACGGCATCGAAATTGACCGGGTCGAACGCGAGTATCGCTCGCGCGATTGCGAACGCCTCGAGCGGCAAGTGGAGACGGGAGACATCAAGGCTGGCTGGGAAAGGGCCTTCGCGCCCGACCGCACTCTCCCCGACGAGGAAGTAAGAAGTCCCGCCTAGACGTCGGGCACGAACCGTTCGAGAGCACGCACGATCGTCTCGACGACGTCCCTGTGGGCTCCATCCCCGCTCTTAACGTGGATGTGGGCCTCCGAATAGGACGGTCGGCGCTCCTCCGCGAGTCGCTCGAGAACCGCTTTTGGATCACCTTGACGCAATTGCGCTCGAGTGTTGCGCCGCGATGTCCGTTCTGCGAGCACATCGACGGGTGCATCAAGCCAGACCGTAATCGCCCGTTCGTTCAGCAACTTGCGCGTATTTGGATCCACATAGGCTCCGCCGCCGGTCGCGATTACTCGCACGTCCCCCTCGACAAGGCGGGCAACGAGCCGACGCTCGCCGTCCCGAAAATCCTGTTCGCCATAGCGTTCAAAGATTTCAGCGGGCGGGTAACCCGCAGCGTCTTCAATTTCCTCGTCGCTATCGACGAACGACACGCCGAGACGCTTGGCCAGGCGCCGCCCGACCGTCGATTTTCCAACCCCCATCAGTCCGACCAGCACTACGGGGCGGTCGAGACGCTTGCCCAACTCCATCGCTTAAAGGGCTATACAGCGCCTTTCCCGCTCGGCAAAAGCCACAGACATGCGATTGATTGTCCTCATCATCATTCTTGTCATCGTCGTGGGCGGCCTCGTGTTTCTCTCGACTCTTCCCAAAGAGCAGCCGACGCACCAGATCGAAGTTGCTGTGCCGCAGGGAGGCAATGCGCACTAAACTCATCTTGATTGCCTCGTCGGCCATTTTGCTGGGCTTGCCAGCAATTGCCCAGCAGGTCGCTCCCGCCCAGGCGCCAGCCCCGCAGCCGGCGCCTGCCGCAACCACTCCGCCCACGAGTGCAACACCACCATCCAACGAGGATCTGAGCTCGTCGGATGAAGGAACCGACGAATCGGCGGTCGAAGAAGTCGCAAAGCCCAGCCTCGAGCCCCCAGCTCCCCCGGTCGAATACCCGGGGTGGGCACGGCGTGACCCCTGGAGCGCGGGGTCAATCAACCCAAGTGACGTTGGTCTCACGAGTGATGCGTGGGGAGAAGCGAGTGGTGTGTTCCTCTCAACTCTGTTGCGACGGATGCAGACGCCGATCGCATCACGATGGGCGCATATAGCGCTTCGTGATGCATTATTGGCAAAGGTGCGCGCGCCTCTCAACGTCAATCCCGTTGATTGGGCGGCGGAGCGTGCCTGGCTGCTGCTGCGCCTTGGCGAAGCCGACGCGGCACGCATGCTCGTCGCCAATGTCGACACGGACCGGTTCACACCGAAAATGGTCCAGGTTGCGGTCCAAACCGCTCTTGCAAACGCCGATCCGCCCGCTCTTTGTCCACTTGAGGATGGGATCAAGCAATTCGATCCGGCAGTGCTCCGGCTTGTCCAGGCGATGTGCGCTTCGCTTGCCGGACAGTCGGAGCAGGCCTCGGCAATGATCGATCAGGCGAGACGCTATGGTCGCATCGGTGGTGTCGATCTTGCCTTGACCGAGAAAGTTGTCGGCGCAGGAGCCAACGGCCGAGCGTCGACGATCGAATGGGATCCGGTCGATTCGCTCACCGCCTGGCGATTTGGCCTCGCTGCCGGAACTGGGGCCGTAGCACCGGATCGGCTGATCAATGCTTCCCCCGTGCAACTTCGAGCATTTGAAGCGCGTGCACCGCTGCTTTCGCCCCAGCAGCGGCTTCCTTCGGCGCTCGTCGCGGCAGGATTGGGCGTATTTTCGTCACAGACGTTGGTCGATCTCTATTCGGCTCTCTACGATACGACCGATCCGACCGACCTTCCCAACAGCGACGCCTGGCAATTGCGACAAGCGTTCGTTGCCAAGGACGCCGATACACGCCTCGCCGCGATCCGGAAGCTCCTCGGGACAGGCAAGGGAACGCTCGAGAAGGAAGCCTCGCGTGCGTTGGTGGCTCGAGCCGCAACGCTCGTAATTCCGGACGCAAAGCTCGCAAAGGATGCACCGGAGCTCATATCGGCGATGCTTGCGGCTGGGTATGACGAAGCCGCCTCGCGCTGGATCCCCGTCATTGGGCGAATGGATGACGAGGACAATGATCGCTGCTGGGGAATGCTTGCCCTCGCCGCGCCAAACGTCGCTGACGTCGGAACAAGCCGAATCAATTCTTTCATCAAGCGCGACAACAGTCCTGATCACCAGCGCAGCGCACTGCTTGTCGCCGGTCTCGCTGGCCTTGGCCGAATCACCACCGATACCGCCAACGCGCTCAATCAGCGTTACGGCCTTGGACTTGGCCATGTGACTAGCTGGACAAGGATGGTCGATGCTGCAGCCGCGCGCGGCCAGGCTGGTACGGTACTGGTTCTCACCGGCACCGGACTCCAGACGCCATCGTTCGAGCACGTTCCGGCCGCCCACATTTTCCACTCGGTTGCCGCTCTGTCGCGAACCGGCCAGGGATTTACGGCAAGGATGATCGCTGCCGAGGCATTGTCGCGGACGTGACTCCCGACGACCGAGCGCTGGTCGATCGTTTCCTCGACATGATGGCAGCCGAAGCGGGCTCATCGCGAAACACGCTAGCCGCCTACCGGAGCGATCTCGAGCGTGCTGGCGAGAGCATCGCCAGCCTCGCGGCGGCATCGAGCGACGACCTCTCGCGCCTCGGTGCCACCTGGGCCGAACTCGCGCCGTCGACGATTGCGCGCCGCTCGGCGGCGTTGCGGCGCTTCTTTGGCTTCCTCGTCGACGATGGACTTCGCCAGGACGATCCGTCGGAGGCACTTCCGCGCCCGAGACTTGAGAGACCGCTCCCGCGCATTCTCGACTCGAGCGAAGTCGCACGAATGTTCGAAGCTGCCGAGGATCGCGCCGCGAGCGGCGAATTCATAGCAGTCAGAAATCTTGCACTTCTTGAACTTCTCTACGGCTCTGGCCTTCGAGCAAGTGAACTCGTCAGCTTGCCGCGCGCTGCGGTGCGACAGGGACAGCCATTCCTAATGGTGCGTGGCAAGGGATCAAAAGAGAGACTGGTCCCGATCTCATCACGAGCGGAGGAGGCTGTAAGGCGCTGGCTCGACATCTCGCCTGGAGGAAAGCCGTGGCTATTTCCAAGTGGGAAGGCTCACTTGAGCCGGGTGAGGCTGTTCCAGATTATTCGGATGATGGCAGCCGACGCGGGAATTCCGCCAGAGCGCGTGAGCCCCCATGTCCTGCGACACGCTTTTGCAACGCATCTCCTCTCGGGCGGCGCCGACTTGCGCGTGTTGCAGTCGCTGCTCGGCCACGCGGACATCGCGACGACCCAGATCTACACGCATGTTGACAGCGCGCGGCTCGTCGAGCTCGTCAACGCGAAGCATCCGCTCGCAACGCGTTCTCGTTGACCTTGACGGTTGCTTCCGCCTAGGCGCGCGATTGAATGAAAACCTATCTCGACTTCGAGAAGCCGATTGCCGAGCTTGAGACGCGCGTCGCTGAGCTCCGCGAGACGGCAAGCAGTTCCGACATCGATCTCGATGCCGAAGTTGGCCGTCTCGAAGCAAAGGCAAACAAGCTGCTTCGTGACACCTACGCGAAATTGTCGCCGTGGCAGAAGGCGCAGGTCGCACGGCATCCTGATCGACCGCACTTCAAGGATTATGTCGCCGGAATAGCCGATGATTTCCTGCCGCTTGCGGGCGATCGATCCTTTGGTGATGATCCGGCAATCATTGGCGGTCTCGCTCGAATTGATGGTCGGCGTGTCATGCTTATGGGGCACGAGAAGGGAGACGATACGGTCACCCGCCTCAAGCACAATTTCGGGATGGCAAAGCCCGAGGGGTATCGTAAAGCCATTCGGCTGATGAAGCTCGCCGACCAGTTCGGGATTCCCGTTGTCAGCCTCGTGGACACGTCCGGTGCGTTCCCGGGAGTGCAGGCTGAGGAACGCGGTCAGGCAGAAGCAATTGCACGGTCGACCGAACAATGTCTCGCGCTCGGGGTACCGATGATTGCTGCGATTGTCGGCGAAGGCGGTTCTGGCGGAGCAATTGCCATCGCCGCGGCAAACAGAGTGCTGATGTTCGAGAACGCCGTCTACTCCGTCATTTCGCCCGAAGGATGTGCGTCGATCCTCTGGCGAACGGCCGACAAGGCGCCCGAGGCGGCTGAAGCAATGAAGATTACCGCGGCTGACCTTCATGCGCTCGGCGTCGTGGATCGCATTGTGAACGAGCCGCTCGGCGGTGCGCAGCGCGATCCTGATGCCGCCATCGGAGCCCTTAAAGGTGCATTGATCGAGGAACTGGATGGCTGCAGCCAGCTTGGCCCGGACGAGCTTCGTGCCCAGCGTCGAGCGAAGTTCCTCGCAATCGGCTGAAGCACCGCGCCCGGCCGGTCATTTCCCGTTCAAATTCCCTTCTTATTTCCCGCCCGAACGGGAGATAAGCCTCATGCGTAAGAGCGTCCTGTTACTATTTGCAGCCGCGCTGGCGATGAGCCCAGCGATCGGAGAAGAGCTCCATTATCTCAATCCAAGCGATGTCGCCGAGGCGCAGCGGGAGAATGCTGCGCTTGTGGAGGAACTGGGCGGCGCGGAGACTGGTCCGAGAAGCGCTTATGTCGCTGCCGTCGGGCATCGCGTCGGAGCTTACTCGGGTATCGCGAACCCGGGGCAAGCACTTCATTTCACGACGCTCGACTCTGCCGTTGCAAATGCATTCTCGGTTCCAGGTGGCTATGTTTACGTAACGCGTCAGCTGATGGCGCTTATGAACGACGAGTCTCAGCTCGCGTTCGCGCTTGGCCACGAGGTCGGCCACATTGCCGCCAACCATGCACACATTCGCGAGGAATATGCCGAGCGCAACAGCTTGGGCGTGTTCGGGCAGATCGTCGGCGCAATATTTGGGCCAGGAGCTGCCGGGTTGCTTCAGGCGCGCTCCGTCCTCGACCTCCTGAGCTTCTCACGCGAGCAGGAGTACGAGGCCGACACGCTTGGCATCCGCTATATGATTGCTGCAGGCTACGACCCTCAAGGTGCCGTTGCAGTGCTCGC
>DASRBJ010000057.1:0-5553 GCA_035653695.1 Sphingomicrobium sp. | reverse complement strand
CAAGCCTCCACCTCGTCCAGATGGGAATCGAACGATTGCTGCGGCTGTTGCCAGATCGCAATCACGACCCGCTCAATGCCGAGGAGTTTAACCGCGCAACCGTGAACGAATGGGAACGCATCCGCGATTTCCTCATACTGCACTATTACGCTAACAATCGTCCTGAGCCGTTCTGGCGCCAGTGCGCCGCCATGACGATCCCGGACGAGCTCGCCTACAAGATCAAGCATTTCGCGGCCCATGCCCGCCTCGTCTCGCCCGACGACGAGCTGTTTCGCAACGCGAGCTGGCTCGCAGTTTATCTGGGGCAGGGCCTTATCCCGCGCGGCTATGATCCGCTTGCCGACTTAAGGCCGCAGGTCGACGCGCCTAGGGAGCTGCGCAAGCTGCGCGGGCTGATGCGCGCGGCCGCGAAGACCTTTCCAACGCACGACGAGTTCATTGCGCGCCATTGTCGCGCAGCTGAGTTGGTCTGAACCATGCCGTCGGTCCGCGTTGTCCATATCGGTCAAGAGCGGCAGCCGGTGCTCGTGATCGACGATTTCGTTCCCGATCCAGGAGCTTTGCGCGCGAAGGCCGAAGTTCTCGACTATAGACCGATGGGACGTCACTATCCCGGATTGCGCGCGGAGGTCGAAGTGGGCGACGTCGATGCATACCTCGAGCCGGTGCAAATGCTGATCGCGGATGTCTTCGGCTTTTGTGAGGCCGCGGCCGTCATCTCGGCGGGCTACTCGATCGTGACGACGCGCCCGCGCGAACTAACCCCGATTCAACGACTGCCCCACTTTGACGGGTTCGAAGCCGAACGTATCGCGCTACTTCATTATCTCGACGGCGCCGAGCGCGGCGGCACCGCCTTTTACCGGCACCGGGGCACGGGCTTTGAGGCGATTACGGCCGATCGCCACGCCGACTATGATGCTGCGCTGCGTCGCGATGTGGCGCGCCATGGGCTTCCTGCGCCAGCCTATATCAGCGGCAGTACGCCGATCTTCGAGCAGACCGCACGCTTCGAGGCCCGGCCGAACCGCGCTCTGGTCTATCGTGGCCACCTGTTGCATTGCGCCGACCTGCCGCCGGACCTCGACTTCTCGCCCGACCCGCGACGGGCACGGCTGACCGTCAACACATTTCTGATGGGGAAGCCTTAGCTCGCCCAGCAGTGCTGCCGGAGCCAAGCATCATGCGTCATCAAACCGGCAACATGCTTTGCCACCGTCTGGCGGAGCAGCGAGAGAAATTCGCGTAGCTCGGTGTCGCTCGGCGCGTTCGCCAATGGGTGATAGCCTTCAGGCTTAATTCCTTGGCCGATCATCACCTGCAGCCAGCCGACTTCCGCAAACAGCTCCTCGTTGAAGCGCGTGATCCGTCCATTAGCGCGAAATAGCGCAAGCTTCTCCGAGAGGCTGTCGGGGATCGCCATTGCCGCACAATTGCGCCAGAAAGGTTCGGGGCGACTATTCGCGTGATAATGCAACGCGATGAAGTCACGAACTCGCTCCCATTCGAACACCGTCTGCGCATTGTATGATTCGACATCGGCCCCCTTCACGCGACCATTGGGAAGAAACTTCAGAACGCGCTCGATCGCCGATTGCACGAGATGAATGCTGGTGGATTCAAGGGGCTCGAGGAATCCTGCTGCCAAACCAAGCGCGACGACGTTGCGGTTCCAGAACGCCTTGCGCCGCCCCGTCGCGAAGTGGAGGATCCGCGGATCGGAAAGCGCGCTCCCGTTCAGATCATGCAATAGGACGGAAGCGGCCTCGTCATCACCCATGACCGCCGAGCAATAGACATGGCCATTTCCGACGCGGTCCTGCAGCGGAATGCGCCATTGCCAGCCTGCTCGTTTGGCGCTCGCGCGCGTGTACGGCGTTATCTTGGCGAGGGCTTCGCTCTGTACCACGAGCGCTCGGTCGCAGGGTAGCAAGTTCGTCCAGCTCTCATAGCCGGTGTGGAGTGCTTCCTCGATCAGCAGACCGCGAAAACCTGAGCAGTCGAGGAAAAGGTCTGCGCCGTACTTGCGGCCATCATCAAGCACCACATTGTCGACGTCCCCGGTTTCAGGGTCCAGTTCCGCATGCGTGATGCGTCCCTCGACGCGCTGAACGCCGCGCGCTTCGGCATAGCGCCGCAGGAACTGTCCGTAGAGCCCGGCATCGAACTGAAACGCGTGGACGAGCCCGCCCATCATCTTCGACTGCGCGCGGTCAGCGCGTTCGAACCTGCCAGCGTAAGCGGCCGTGGCATTGAGGCAATAAGCATCGAGCGGCGCCGTCTCGCCAAGGCGCAAACCGCGCAGCCAGAAATGATGGAAGGGCGTCTGGCCGACGGGGCGACCGCAATCGCCGAACGCGTGAATATAGCGATCTTCCGCGCTTCCCCAGCCGGCAAACTCGATGCCGAGCTTATAGGTTGCGTGCGTCGCGCGCATGAATTCGTCTTCGTCAATGCCGAGAGCGGCATTGACCAATTGCAATTGCGGGATGGTCGATTCGCCTACCCCGACGGTTCCAATTTCGTCCGATTCAATCAGCGCGATCGAGTACAGCCGCGCGGGAAGGAAGCGCGCGCAAACCGCGGCCGCGAGCCACCCAGCCGTGCCACCACCGACAACCAGGATGCGGAAAGGTCCGTCACTCACCGGGTCAGCCTAGTCACATCACTCCAAAAGGAAATGGCGGCGCGTCCCTTCGAACGCGCCGCCATCACTTGCGTCAGACCAATCAGAACCGGAACGTCGCGCCGGCGAGGTAGGTCGCACCAAATTGGTCGCGGATGTTCACCTCTTTCGGGTCTGCATTGACGTACGAGGTCAGGACTGGATTCGTGAGGTTGTGTCCCTGCACGTAGATCGACAAGCCGTTTAACGGCCCCGACTTGAAGTCATAGCCGATCTGCGCGTCGAGCGTCGTCTGCGCCTTGGTCAAATTGGCCGTCACCTGTGCGTTGAAAAGCGTGTAGTCGCCGAGGAACGGTGCTCGGTGAGTAAGCGAGGCGCGGGCGTTGAAACCCCACTTTTCGAAGAAGATCTGCGCCTGATAGACGCTCCTCGACAAGCCCGGCAGCGTGATCGCAGATCCGTTGCTGAATTTGATCTTGCTCGCGGTGTGAGCGTACTGACCAATGATTCCAAAGCCATCGAGTACGGGAGTCAGCACGTTCAGCGGGATAGTCCCGCTTGCCTCATAGCCGAACACCCAACCTTTGCCGTCGTTTGTCGGCGCCGTCGACCAGCATGAATAGGTCTGGTTCGCCGCGAGTGTCGCACCATTCAACAACCCGGAGAAAGCGGAACAATCAGCGGTAAACGCCGACGTGTCCTGTGGACCATTGCTGTTGATGTTGCCGGAGTTGAGGTTGAGATTCTGCGTCGTGAAATTCGTGATCCGCTTGTAATAGGCGGCCACGGCAATTTTGCCACGATCGTGCATGAAGTACTTCTCGAGCGAGACGTCCGCATTGGTCGAGAGGTAGGGCCGTAGATAGGGATTGCCACCCTGGCCCTGCAGCACGGCCAATTTTCCGTTGATCGGCGGCACGGTCGTACAGCCGGTCGGGACGTTGTTCGTCGTACCGCACGACGACACCGAATAGGACGCGTTCTCATCATCCATGGTGGCGCGAGCAAGCGACCGGCTCGCCGCAAGGCGGAGGATGGTGTTGGGTGCAACTCCAATATTTACGTTCGCGCTCGGCAGCAGGTAATTATACTTCGCTCCACCGCTTTGCGCGATAACCGTCGTGGCCGACGTCGCGCCGAAACCGACCGAACTCTGGTTGGTGTGTACCAGCTGTGCGCCGAGATTGCCCGAGACGCGCAGCGGCGCGCCCTCGCCGGTATCAAAATTGGCCTGAAGGAATCCCGTCAGGATCTTTTCCTCGACCGTCCAATCGCGCGCGACATTGCTCGCGTCCGACTGCGGCGCCGTCCGGAGAATGCCCTGCGCGCCGATTGAGTTGAGGGCAATCAAGTCGGTGCCTGTCACTGCGAAGGGCTCTACCTGTCCTTCGATGATCGAGGACGGGATGGCGACGCTCGTGCCGAGTGCATTATCATTGCCGCAGCCGCCCACGGACGCTGGTCCCGGCAAACAGATGAAATAGCCTGAATAGTTGGAGACCTTTGTCTCGTCGCTATAGTTCACTCCGGCTTCCCAGCCCCTGAAGAAACCGCCATGGAGGTCGCCGTCGAGTTCGGCGCGTAGGCCCTTCACGGTGTCCTTGAAGTCCGGCACGTTGTTGAAGCCGACCTGGTTCCATCCCTGCGGGTCAGTGAGCGAGACATCGGAGGTGCTGGCATAATCAATGCCGGCGATGTTCACGCCATAGGTGCCGTCGGGTAGTCTGGTGACCGTCGCGAGGCCGGGCTTTGTGGTGCTGCCGCCGTAAATCTCGTACGTGTTATCGTGGCGCTTCGCCCGCGAATAGTTTGCGTCGAGCACGAACTTGAGGTCGTCCGAAAAGTGATATTTGATGTTGGCGCCGAGCGCCAACGTCTTCCCGTTCGACGTGTTGAAATCGTTGCGCAGCACGGGATAGACGTTCCACTGTTCGGACGTCACGTAGCCGTTCGAAGACGTCTCGCTGCCGGGTACCTCGGTGTCCCGACTCCAACTGGCAAGCGGCATTTCCCAGCCGCGCGATAGCTCGCGCAACTTGCTTTGAGTGTAGAGTGCGTCGACGGACATCTCGAACGGGCTGTCTGGCCGGTAGACGATGTGCCCGAAGCCCGACTGGCGATAGAGCGTGTTCGTATTGACGTAGTTCTGGATATCGTCCGGACCGATATTGCCGAGTGCGTCGCGGCTGGTCGGGCCATAATAGTTGCCGTTGCCGCCGCCGGTTGCCCAGTGATAGTCCTGGGTCGGATCCTTGATTGCCGAGAATCCGAGGGAAACGCCGAGCGTGTCATCAGCGAACTTGTGCATGTAGATCGCCGAACCCTTGTAGCCCGTGTTCGAGCCGTCGGGGTTGAGCTTGTGGTATTGGTCCACTTCGCCTTGGACGTTGAGCGCCAAAGTGTTCTTCTGCGTCAGCGGGTCATACGTCTGGAGGTTGACCGTACCCGCGAGACCAAAGTTGATGAGGTCGGCCGAGGGTGTCTTGATGACCTCGATTTCTTGGAAGAGGTCGCCCGGATACTGGCCGTAATCGAAGCGGCGGTTATCGTCGACGGTGGCAATGATCCGACCGTTCAGCGTCGCGGTCGTATAGTCGGGGCCAAACCCGCGGATCGAGATGTATTTCGCACGACCGGCAGATTCCTGGACCGCCACGCCGGTCAAGCGGGAGAGCGAATCCGTAATAGATACGTCGGGAAGCTTGCCGATATCTTCAGCGGAGATAGCCTCGACGACATTGACTGCGCGCTTCTTGATCGTGTTGGCATTGGCAATTGACCGGGCGTAAGAACCGGTAATCACAATCACATCGTTGGAATTACCCGGCGTTCCCGTCGGTGTCGCAGCGGGCGCCGTCGCTGGCGGTGGCACGGGCTGCGCAGCGGCACCCGAGGCTGAGCCTGTCAACACTGCCTGCGAGCTT